>DASYIU010000045.1:0-4353 GCA_035997285.1 Methyloceanibacter sp.
ACACGGGCTCGCCCGTTCCGTCGAGCTGGATGAGATGGATGGGCTTGTCGAGGGTGACGCCCTCGCCTATGCGCAAAGCCGCACCACCGGTCATCAACGCGGTGTTGAGGGCGAGCACCGGGTCGTCCTTGCGCGGATTGACCTTGCCGAGGACGGCCTTAAGCCAGAACGCAGGCTTCTCCAGAGCCTGGGCGAGCGAGACTACCTCCACGCCCGCCGTTTTCAGCCCCGAGATGTCAGAAACATCAGCCCTGAGGTCGCCTTCGACGATGACCAGGCGATAGGCAGGTAGGTCGGCGACCGCGGCGCCGAGCGTCTGACTAAGGTCCGCCTCGCCGAGCGGCACGCCCGCGGCGCTGAGCAGCGGATGCACATCGGTGAGCCGCGCGCGGAGGTCGGTATATTTCCAGGCCTCGATGCGGCGATGGGGCAGGCCAAGCCGGGCATAGGTCGCGAGGGCCTTGCTGCGCAAGCCCGACACAAACGGGTCGCGCGCGCCGGGAAGCGCCTTCCTGGCCCCCTCGAACATGTCGAGATAGGCCTGCTCGGCGTTGGTGCGGAACTGTTGGACCGGCAACTCCATGATCGAAATCCCCTACGCGGGTACGCCACTAGTGGCGTGGCCACTCGCCGCCTTGGCGCCGAACTCGGCGTAACCCGACTCTTCGAGCTCGAGCGCAAGCTCGGGGCCGCCTGAGCGCGCCACCCGCCCCTCAGACAGCACATGCACGCGGTCAGGCACGATGTAATTCAAGAGCCGCTGATAGTGGGTGATAACGAGCATAGCGCGGTCTGGCGAGCGCAGCGCGTTCACGCCTTCGGCCACGATGCGCACGGCGTCGATGTCTAGCCCCGAGTCTGTCTCGTCGAGGACGCAGAGCGCGGGCTCAAGCAAGGCCATCTGCAGGATTTCATTGCGCTTTTTCTCGCCGCCGGAGAAGCCGACATTGAGAGGGCGCTTCAGCATCTCGGGATCGATCTTGAGCAGCTTCGCCTTCCCACGCACCAGCCGCAGGAAGTCCGGCGTCGACAGCTCCGCTTCGCCGCGGGCTTTGCGCACCGCGTTCACCGCCGTGCGCAGGAAGGTCATGGTGGCAACGCCCGGAATCTCCATGGGGTATTGGAAGGCGAGAAACACGCCGGCCGCCGCTCGCTCGCTCGGGTCCATGGCAAGCAGGTCTTGACCCTTCCAGGTGACGCTGCCAGCGGTGACCTCGTAATCGTTCTTGCCGGCCAGCACATAAGCGAGCGTCGACTTGCCGGAGCCGTTAGGGCCCATGATGGCGTGCACCTCGCCTTGCGGCAGGGTGAGGTCGAGACCTTTGAGTATCTCGCGGCCATCGACATTGACGTGAAGGTTCTTGATCTCAAGCATTACGATGACTTTCTAACCCCTTCGTACTGAATCACTTCCCGGTGTCTTCGCCTTCATAATCTCCCACCGACCGAACTCTGCCGGGGAGCTCCTTATCCAAGGCGCTGCGATATTTGACGCACCCGGCCAGGAACTCCGGCCAGGTTGGCACGATGGGTAGCGGATCGGTTTTTTCCGGCAGGACGCCCCAAAGCTTTGGGTGGTGCCAGCAAAGATCGTGGCCACTGGCGTCACGGTGCCTTCTGATGCCTGCGCGCAGGCGCTTGACCTCGCCGATCAGCTGCTCGCGGGACATCGCCTCCAAGTCGCCGTCGAGGATTGGCGGGCTACCCAACACTGCCCTCCAAACTGATCCCAATGAGCTTCTGCGTCTCGGCCATGAACTCCATGGGCAGATGCTGCAGCACGTCGCGCACGAAGCCATTGACGATCAGCGCCACAGCCTCCTCGGCCGACAGCCCGCGGCTCAGGCAATAGAACAGCTGGTCGTCGGAGATCTTGGACGTGGTCGCCTCGTGCTCGAAGGTGGCGGACGCGTTCTTCGCCTCGATGTAAGGCACGGTATGCGCGCCGCATTTGTCGCCGATGAGCAGCGAGTCGCAGCAAGTGAAGTTCCGCGCATTGGTGGCGCGGCGATGGGCGGAGACGAGCCCGCGATAGGTGTTGTTGGAACGGCCCGCGGCGATGCCCTTGGAGATGATGCGGCTCGACGTGTCTTTACCGAGATGGATCATCTTGGTGCCCGAGTCGACCTGCTGATAGCCGTTGGAGATGGCGATCGAGTAGAACTCCCCGCGCGAGCCGTCGCCGCGCAGGATGCAGCTTGGATATTTCCAGGTAATGGCTGAGCCGGTCTCGACTTGCGTCCAGGAGATGTGCGCGTTCTTGCCGCGGCAATCGCCACGCTTGGTGACGAAATTGTAGATGCCGCCTTTGCCGTGCTTGTCGCCGGGGTACCAGTTCTGCACGGTGGAATATTTGATCTCGGCGTCGTCGAGCGCGACGAGCTCGACCACGGCGGCGTGGAGCTGGTTCTTGTCGCGCATGGGCGCGGTGCAGCCTTCGAGATAGCTGACATAAGCGCCCTTGTCGGCGATGATCAGCGTCCGCTCAAACTGGCCGGTGCTCTCCGCGTTGATGCGGAAATAGGTGGAGAGCTCCATGGGGCAGCGCACGCCCTCCGGCACGTAGACGAACGAGCCGTCGGAGAACACCGCCGAATTGAGCGTGGCATAGAAATTATCGGTGATCGGCACCACCGAGCCGAGATATTTCTTCACCAGCTCAGGGTGGTTCCTCACGGCCTCCGAGATGGAACAGAAGATTACGCCGGCCTTACCTAGCTCCTCCTTGAAGGTGGTGACCACTGAGACGCTATCGAACACGGCATCGACCGCCACGCGCGACTCCTTGACGCCCGCAAGCAGCTTCTGCTCGGCGAGCGGGATGCCCAGCTTGGCATAGGTCTGCAGTAGCTCCGGATCGACATCGGCAAGGCTCTTGGGCCCATCGGTGCTCTTGGGCGCCGAATAGTAATAGAGATCCTGGAAGTCGATCTTGGGGTGAACGACGTTCGCCCAGGTGGGCTCTTGCATGGTGATCCAGCGGCGATAGGCCTCGAGCCGCCAATCGAGCAGCCAGGCGGGCTCGCCCTTCTTGGCCGAGATAAAGCGGACGGTCTCCTCGTTCAGGCCCTTAGGGGCCCTGACCGACTCGATGTCGGTGAAGAAGCCGTATTTGTACTTGTCGACGTCGATCTCGCGAACGCGGGCGACGGTCTCTTGCACTGCCGGCATGGCCTACTCCAAATTCCTTTCCATAGCGGCCTCTTACGCCGCTACCTTCCGGCTCTGCTTGAGCCGCTTGATCAACTCGCCGAAAGCCAGGAGGAACCTCTCAATATCGGTACTCCCGGTCCCAAATCCAAGGCTTACGCGGATAGCCCCTTGCGCAAACTCTGGCGCAACGCCCATGGCGCTCAATACATGCGAGGCCTCGACCTTGCCCGAAGAGCAGGCGCTGCCTGAGCTAACCGCGACGCCGGCAAGATCGAGCCCGATCACCAGCGTCTCGGCCTTGGCGCCCGGAACCGCGAGGCATGTCGTGTTGGGGAGGCGCGCGACGCGGCCCGAAAGCACCACGGTGTCAGGGGCAATGGCGAGCGCACCCGCCTCCAACGCGTCCCTAAGCTCAGCAATGGCTTCCGCTCGTGCGAGGTCAGCGGCAGCAAGCTCTGCCGCAACGCCAAAGCCAACGATGCCGGCCACGTTCTCGGTGCCGGCGCGCTTGCGCCGCTCCTGGCCACCGCCCTTGATGAGCGGCTCGACGGACGCGCCGTTGCTGAGCACGAGAGCGCCGACGCCCTTAGGGCCACCCATCTTGTGGGCCGAGAGGCTCAGCATGTCGGCGCCGATCGCAACGATATCGAGTGGCATCCTGCCCGCCGCCTGAACGGCGTCGCTATGGAGGAGCCCGCCTGCGCCGTGGACCATCTGCGCCGCTTCGGCGACCGGCTGAATGGCGCCGGTCTCGTTGTTGGCGGCCATCAGGGAGACGAATGGCCTCCATCCTCCACGCTTATGCTTCTCAAGTTCTCCCGCCAGGACATCGAGGTCGGCGACGCCGTCTGCCGTGGCGGGGATCTGCGTCGTCGTCTCAGGATAGAACCTGCCGCCGGAGAGCACCGAAGGATGCTCCACAGCCGACAAATAGCAGTGCCAGGCCTCACCGGCCTGCGAGGCCAACGCAAGCGCATTGGCTTCGGTCCCGCCGCTCGTAAAGATCACGTCCTCGGGTCGCGCGCCCACGAGATTTGCCACCTTCACCCTGGCGGCCTCTATTGCGGCGCGCGCCGCCCTGCCCTCCGCATGTACCGACGACGGATTGCCATAGAGCGAGAGCGCTTCGGAGCAGGCCGCACGGACTTCTGCGCGGAGCGGCGCGGTGGCGTTGTAATCAAGATAGGAGCGCTGGCTCAT
>DASYIU010000046.1:0-7829 GCA_035997285.1 Methyloceanibacter sp.
GCATTTTGAAGCGGGTGCTTTCTCAAGAGGGGGGGAGCTGGTACGGCCGGGCAGCTCAGGGGAATCTCGCCCTAACGCCCTGATTTACAGTTGACAGAGCCTGAAGCGCTACCCATAAAACCAGTCATGGCGGACCCTGCCGGCCGACGGCGGGGCGTTTTTGCTTGGTCACAAATCACCAGTCAATCCATCTTCGCTTAAGGAGGGGTGCCCGAGTGGCTAAAGGGGACGGGCTGTAAACCCGTTGGCTATGCCTACGTAGGTTCGAATCCTACCCCCTCCACCAAACCACTCCTTCACGAGCAGGATGGATGCGGGTGTAGCTCAATGGTAGAGCAGCAGCCTTCCAAGCTGAGGACGAGGGTTCGATTCCCTTCACCCGCTCCACAACAGGTGTCGGCTATCGGATGTCAGAGCTCGGCGGGAGGTTGCTTTCTGGAACCTGAGACCCGATACCTGACACCCTGGATAGGAGTGTAGCTCAACTGGCTAGAGCACCGGTCTCCAAAACCGGGGGTTGGGGGTTCGAGTCCCTCCACTCCTGCCACGACCGAGACGCGCAACGACAATGCTAGGGAGACCGCTCCCCAGCGGCAAGGATGAGATGGCGAGGACGAATCCCTTCGAGTTTCTGCAGCAGGTACGGACCGAGGTCGCCAAGGTCACTTGGCCGACGCGCCGGGAGACCGTGGTTACCACGATCATGGTGGTCGCCATGTCGATCGCGACCGCGCTGTTCTTCCTCGCCGCCGACTGGGTGCTCAGCCAACTCGTCACGCTGGTTTTGGGTTTGGGCCGCTAGATGACAATGCGCTGGTACATCGTCCACGCTTACTCGAACTTCGAGCGGAAGGTCGCCGAATCGATCAAGGAGCGCGCCGTCGCTGCAGGGCTCGGCGATTTGTTCGCCGAGGTGCTCGTCCCCATGGAGGAGGTCGTGGAGATGCGCCGCGGCCGCAAAGTCAGCTCCGAGCGGAAGTTCTTTCCGGGCTATGTGCTGGTCAAGATGGAGCTCAACGACCAAACCTATCATCTGATCAAGGCGACGCCCAAGGTCACCGGCTTTCTCGGCACCGAGAACAAGCCCATTCCAATCACCGAAGCTGAGGCCGGACGCATCCTGCAACAGGTGCAGGAAGGCGTGGAGCGGCCTAAGCCCTCCGTCACCTTCGAGATCGGCGAGCAGGTGCGGGTCGCCGACGGCCCGTTCGCCTCGTTCAACGGTCTTGTCGAAGAGGTCGACGAGGAGCGGGCGCGGCTCAAGGTGGCGGTGTCGATCTTCGGCAGGGCGACGCCGGTTGAGCTCGAATATGCGCAGGTCGAGAAGCTGTAAGCACGGCTTGGCGTGAGATAAGCGTGAAAGCGCAGGACAGTAAGAATGGCGAAGAAGATCGACGGTTACATCAAGCTCCAGGTGCCGGCAGGGCAGGCTAATCCCTCGCCGCCGATCGGGCCTGCGCTCGGCCAGCGCGGCGTCAACATCCCGGAGTTCTGCAAGCAATTCAACGCGGCGACGCAGAAGCTCGAGCCGGGCTCGCCGATCCCGACGGTGATCACCGTCTATGCCGACCGCTCCTTCACCTTCGAGATGCGGACGCCGCCGGCGTCCTATCTCCTCAAGAAGGCGGCCAAAATCGGCAAGGGATCGCAGACGCCGGGCCGTGCCGGAGCAGGCACGGTGACACAAGCGCAGCTGCGCGAAATCGCCGAGGTGAAGATGAAGGATCTGAACGCCAATTCCGTCGAGCAGGCGATGAAAATCATCGCCGGTTCCGCCCGCTCGATGGGACTACAGGTGCAGGAGTAGATCATGAGCAAGCCTGGCAAGAGGTTTCGTAGCGCGTTGGCGACCGTCGACCGCGATACGCTTTACTCGATCGAAGACGCGGTGAAGCTGGTCAAAGGCGGAGCCAAGGCGAAGTTCGACGAGACCATCGAGATCGCCATGAATTTGAGCGTCGACCCGCGTCACGCCGACCAGATGGTGCGCGGCGTCTGCGCGCTGCCGCACGGCTCGGGGCGCAAGCTTCGCGTCGGCGTCTTCGCCAAAGGCGCCAAGGCCGAGGAAGCCAAGAAGGCGGGGGCCGACGTGGTCGGCGCCGAGGATCTCGTCGAGCAGGTGCAGAAGGGCGTGATCGATTTCGACCGCTGCATCGCCACGCCGGACATGATGCCGCTGGTCGGACGGCTGGGAAAAGTTTTGGGTCCGCGCGGCCTGATGCCGAACCCCAAGGTCGGCACGGTAACGGCCGATGTCGGCCCGGCCGTGCGCGCGGCGAAGGGCGGCGCGGTCGAGTTCCGCGTCGAGAAGGCAGGCCTCATTCATGCCGGCGTCGGCAAGGCGAGCTTCACAGAAGAGGCGCTGGTCGCGAATATCCGCGCCTTCGCCGATGCGGTGATGAAGGCGAAGCCGTCCGGCGCCAAGGGCACGTTCCTGAAGCGGGTGGCGGTCACTTCGACCATGGGGCCCGGCGTCAAGGTTGAGCCCGCGAGCCTCGTGGGCGGAGCGAGTTAGAGAAGAGTTTCGGGACTGAGATTTCAGTCCCGGAGGGCCGCTTGACGTTGAAGCGGTCCATACCTGTCCGAGATTGCAGGTGCGGGCGACCGCTTAAGCCTTTTGGGCCTGCATGAGACGGGAGACGAACGGTTCGATGGTAGCGGGATACCGCCGCAGCCTGGAGATCGGTTTGACCCTCGTAAGTGGCTCTTGCGCAAATTCGCGTGTGGGCGGGACAGGCAACAGAGCGCCGCTCGAAAAGAGCGGGGCGGCTTATTGCCTTGCCCCTCTCGCTTCTCGCGGCACGGTGTAGCCAAAGGTCAAGGGCGTTCGCCCGCGACCTTAAATTAGAGACGGAGTGAGCAGTGGAAAGAGCTGAGAAGCGCGAAGTCGTGACGGCGCTTCACGATGTCATCGCCAAGGCCGGCGTCGTCGTCGTCGCTCACTATGCGGGCCTCACCGTCACCGAAATGACCAGACTGCGCCGCGATATGCGAAGCGCGGGCGGCCAGGTCAAGGTGGCGAAGAACAGGCTCGTCAAGCTCGCACTCGAAGGCACCGACGCCAAGGGCGTCGCGGATTTGCTGCGGGGACCGACCTGCATCGCCTATTCCGCCGACCCGATAGCGGCGCCGAAGGTTGCCGTCAAATTCGCCAAGACGAACGAGAAATTCGTCATCCTTGGCGGAACGATGGGAGCCACGGTGCTCGATGCCCAAGGGGTGAGCTCGCTTGCCAGTCTGCCTTCGTTCGACGAGCTCAGAAGCAAGCTGATCGGTCTCATTCAAGCGCCGGCGAGCAAAGTGGCTCGCACGCTGAATGCGCCCGGAGCTCAGCTTGCCCGCGTGTTCGCGGCCTATGGCAAGAAGGAAGCGGCGTGACGGCCGGCTAAGAACCTAACACGAGAGTCGAACCTACGAGGATAAGTCAATGGCAGATTTGCAAAAAATAGTGGACCAACTTTCAGGCCTCACCGTGCTCGAGGCGGCCGATCTGGCGAAGTTGCTCGAGGAGAAATGGGGCGTCTCGGCCGCAGCACCGGTGGCCATGATGGCCGCCGGCGGCGGCGCCGAGGCTGCCGTTGTCGAGGAGAAGACGGAATTCGACGTCATCCTGACTGCGGCTGGAGCGCAGAAGATCAATGTTATTAAAGAGGTGCGGGCTGTCACCAGCCTCGGCCTCAAGGAGGCCAAAGACCTCGTCGAAGGCGCGCCGAAGGCTGTCAAGGAAGGCGTGGGCAAGGACGAGGCCGAGAAGATCAAGAAGCAGCTCGAGGCGGCCGGAGCCACCGTCGAGCTGAAATAGTCACGTGGGTTGAAACGGGCACGGGTGACCCCCATATAGGGGAGTTCGCCCGTGCCACAACCCACCAAATCGTGTGACGTGACGCTTCTCCAGACTCTCCGCTTCGCTCAAGCGGGGGTCTCTGGAGAGCCGTCGCGATGAGCCTAAGAGGACCACATGACGCAACAGACTACGAATGGTCATAAGCGCTTGCGGAAGATGTTCGGCAAGATCCATGAAGTTGCCGAGATGCCGAACCTCATCGAGGTTCAGAAGCAATCCTACGATCAGTTTCTCATGGTCGAGGAGCCCGAAGGCGGACGTCTTGACGAGGGCTTGCAGGGCGTTTTCCGCTCCGTCTTCCCCATTCGGGATTTCGGCGAGCGCGCCCAGCTCGAATTCGTGCGCTACGCCTTCGAGCCGCCGAAATACGACGTGGAAGAGTGCCAGCAGCGGGGCATGACCTATGCCGCGCCACTCAAGGTCACCCTCAGGCTCATCGTCTTCGACGTGAACGAGGAGACCGGCGCCCGCTCGGTCAAGGACATCAAGGAGCAGGACGTTTATATGGGCGACATGCCGCTCATGACGTCGAACGGCACCTTCGTCATCAACGGCACCGAGCGCGTCATCGTCTCGCAGATGCACCGCTCCCCCGGCGTGTTCTTCGACCACGACCGCGGCAAGACCCATTCCTCGGGCAAGCTGCTGTTCGCGGCCCGCATCATTCCCTATCGCGGCTCCTGGCTCGACTTCGAGTTCGACGCCAAGGACATTGTCTATGTGCGCATCGACCGCCGCCGCAAGCTGCCGGTCACGACGCTGCTCTATGCGCTCGGGCTCGATGACGAGGAGGTCCTTTCCACCTTCTACGACCGTGTCGTGCTGAAATCGACCAAGGACGGATGGCGCATGCCGTTCCGCCCCGATCGCATGCGCGGCATCAAGCCGACCAGCGATCTGATCGACGCCAAGACCGGCAAGGTCGCCATCGAAGCCGGCCGCAAGGTGACCGCACGGCTTGCCAAGAAGCTCGCCGACGAGGGGCTCAAGGAGCTGCTCGTCAGCGAGGAGGATCTTCACGGCCGCTACCTCGCCCAGGACATCGTCAATCTGGAGACGGGCGAGATCTATGGCGAGGCGGGCGAGGAGCTCGACGCCAAGCTGCTGGCCACGCTGAAGGATCTCGGCCTCAAGGAGATTCCAATCCTCGACATCGACCACGTCAATGTCGGCGCCTTCATCCGCAATACGCTCCACGTCGACAAGAACTCCAACACCGAGGAGGCGCTGCTCGACATCTACCGCGTGATGCGGCCGGGCGAGCCGCCGACGCCTGAAGCTGCAGCGACGCTGTTCCGCGGCATCTTCTTCGATTCCGAGCGCTACGACCTCTCGGCCGTGGGCCGGGTCAAGATGAATATGCGTCTCGACCTCGACGCCCCCGACACGATGCGCACCTTGCGCAAAGAGGACATCCTCGCCGTGATCCAGACGCTGGTCGACTTGCGCGACGGCAAGGGCGAGATCGACGACATCGACCATCTCGGCAACCGCCGGGTGCGCTCGGTGGGCGAGCTCATGGAGAATCAGTACCGCGTCGGCCTGTTGCGCATGGAGCGTGCCATCAAGGAGCGCATGAGCTCGGTGGATATCGACACGGTGATGCCGCAGGACCTGATCAACGCCAAGCCGGCGGCAGCGGCGGTTCGCGAGTTCTTCGGCTCCTCGCAGCTCTCGCAGTTCATGGACCAGACCAACCCGCTCTCCGAGATCACCCACAAGCGCCGGCTCTCGGCGCTTGGGCCGGGCGGCCTCACCCGCGAGCGCGCGGGCTTCGAGGTGCGCGACGTGCATCCGACCCATTACGGCCGCATCTGTCCGATCGAGACGCCGGAAGGCCCGAATATCGGCCTCATCAACTCGCTTGCGACCTATGCGCGGGTCAACAAATACGGCTTCATCGAGAGCCCGTACCGGCGCGTGGTCAAAGGCAAGGTGACTGACGAGGTGGTCTATCTCTCGGCCATGGAGGAGGCGCGTTATATCATCGCCCAGGCCAATGCCGAGCTCGCGCCGAACGGCACCTTCACCGAGGACCTGATCGTCTGCCGTCATGCCGGCGACGTCGAGCTCGTGCCGCCGGAGAAGGTCGACCTCATCGACGTGTCGCCGAAGCAGCTCGTATCGGTGGCGGCCGCGCTTATTCCGTTCCTCGAGAATGACGACGCCAACCGCGCCCTGATGGGCTCCAACATGCAGCGCCAGGCGGTGCCGCTGATCACCGCTGAGGCGCCGCTCGTCGGCACCGGCATGGAAGAGGTGGTGGCGCGCGATTCGGGTGCCGCCATCGGCGCCCGCCGCACCGGCATCGTCGATCAGGTGGACGCGACCCGCATCGTCATCCGGGCGACGGAGGAGACCGATCCTTCGAAGTCCGGCGTCGACATCTACAATCTGCGCAAGTTCCAGCGCTCGAACCAGAACACCTGCATCAATCAGCGGCCGCTGGTGCGCGTAGGCGATTCGGTCAGGGCCGGCGAGATCATTGCCGACGGGCCTTCGACCGATCTCGGCGAGCTTGCGCTCGGGCGTAACGTGCTCGTCGCGTTCATGCCGTGGATGGGCTACAACTTCGAGGATTCCATCCTCATCTCCGAGCGCGTCGTGCGCGACGACGTGTTCACCTCGATCCATATCGAGGAGTTCGAGGTGATGGCCCGCGACACCAAGCTCGGGCCGGAAGAGATCACGCGCGACATCCCCAACGTCTCCGAGGAGGCGCTCAAGAACCTCGACGAGGCGGGCATCGTCTATATAGGCGCCGAGGTCAATCCGGGCGACATCCTGGTGGGCAAGATCACGCCCAAGGGCGAGAGCCCGATGACGCCGGAGGAGAAATTGCTGCGCGCCATCTTCGGCGAGAAGGCCTCCGACGTGCGCGATACCTCGCTCAAGCTGCCGCCCGGCGTGTCCGGCACGGTGGTCGAGGTGCGCGTGTTCAACCGCCACGGCGTGGAGAAGGACGAGCGCGCCATGGCCATCGAGCGGGAAGAGATCGAGCGGCTCGCCAAGGACCGCGACGACGAGCTCGCCATCCTCGACCGCAACGTCTATGGGCGCCTCAAGGACGTCTTGATGCACAAGGTCGTGGCCAAGGGCCCCAAAAATATCAAGAAGGACGCCAAGATCACCGAGGCTCTGCTCGACGAGGTCGCGCGCAGCCATTGGTGGGAGATCGCCCTCAAGAACGAGAAGGCGATGGCCGAGGTCGAGGCGATCCGCCGCCAATACGAGGAGGCCAAGAAGCGGCTCGAGCAGCGCTTCGTCGACAAGGTCGACAAGCTGCAGCGCGGCGACGAGTTGCCGCCCGGCGTGATGAAGATGGTCAAGGTCTTCGTCGCGGTGAAGCGCAAGATCCAGCCAGGCGACAAGATGGCCGGCCGCCACGGCAACAAGGGCGTGATCAGCCAGATCGTGCCGATCGAGGACATGCCCTATCTCGAGGACGGCGCGCCCATCGACATCGTGCTCAATCCGCTCGGCGTGCCGAGCCGCATGAACGTGGGCCAGATCCTAGAGACCCATCTTGGATGGGCTTGCCGGGGCTTGGGACACAAGATCGGCGAGGCGCTCGAAGCCTATTACCAGAGCCACAAGGTCAAGCCGCTCAAGGACTTGCTCAAGACCATCTATGGCGATGACAAGGCGGTGGCGGCGCTGAAGGACGATCACCTGATCGAGGTGAGCGAGGACCTGCGGGCCGGGGTGCCGGTCGCCACGCCCGTTTTCGACGGCGCGCACGAAGGCGACGTGACCTCGCTGCTCGTGGCTGCCGGTCTCGACTCGTCGGGCCAGGTTACGCTGTTCGACGGACGCACCGGAGTGCCTTTCGAGAGAAAGGTGACGGTGGGCTACATCTATATGCTGAAGCTCCATCACCTCGTGGATGACAAGATCCACGCGCGCTCGATCGGGCCTTACAGCCTGGTCACCCAGCAGCCGCTGGGCGGCAAGGCGCAGTTCGGCGGCCAGCGCTTCGGCGAAA
>DASYIU010000047.1:0-3740 GCA_035997285.1 Methyloceanibacter sp.
TCATCGAGCCCTACCCATGCACGAAAGGCTCGAGGCCGGAGAGGCGCATCTTATGGGCAACCTCAGGCACACGGCGCGGTGGATATTTGGACACTGCCGCAGCGATGGCGCGGATGTGGTCCGGCGTGGTGCCGCAACAGCCGCCGATAATGTTGACGAGGCCGTCCTTGGCCCACTCTTCGAGCAGCCCCGCCATATATTCCGGGCTCTCGTCATACCCGCCCATCTCGTTGGGCAGGCCGGCATTAGGATAGACGCTGACCAACGTATCGGCGGCGGCGGCGATATCGGCAACCGACGGCCGCAGCTGCTCGGCGCCGAAAGAGCAGTTGAGCCCGATGGAGAAGGGCTCAAGGTGCTGCATCGAGTACCAGAAGGCCTCTGGCGTCTGGCCGGAGAGATTGCGTCCCGACAGATCGGTGATGGTACCC
Source organism: Methyloceanibacter sp. (assembly GCA_035997285.1). Classification (GTDB taxonomy): domain Bacteria; phylum Pseudomonadota; class Alphaproteobacteria; order Rhizobiales; family Methyloligellaceae; genus Methyloceanibacter. The sequence goes on from DASYIU010000047.1 coordinate 432, forward strand.
GAGATCATGATGGGAAGCTCGACGCCCATCTCATCGAACACCTGCTCGACGGCGAAGCCTGCGGCCTTGGCGTTCAGTGTGTCGAACACCGTCTCGATGAGGATCGTGTCGACGCCGCCCTCGATCAGCCCGCGCGTCTGCGTGGCGTAAGCCTCGACCAGAGCGTCGAAGCTCACATTGCGGAAGCCGGGATTGTTCACGTTGGGAGAGATCGACGCGGTGCGGTTGGTGGGCCCGATGGCGCCGGCGACGAAACGGGGCTTGTCGGGGGTCTTTTTAGTCCAGGCGTCGGCAGCCTCGCGAGCGAGCCGCGCGGCAGCGACGTTCATCTCCTCGGCGATCTCCTCAAGTCCATAATCGGCCTGAGAGATGGCTTGGGAGTTGAAGGTGTTGGTCTCGATGATGTCGGCGCCCGCTTCGAGATAGGCGTTGTGGATCTCGCTGATGATCTTGGGCTGGGACAGCACGAGGAGATCGTTGTCGCCCTTCACGTCGTGCGTGTGGTCCTTGAAGCGCGCGCCGCGATAGCCCGCCTCGTCAAGCTTGTAGCGCTGGATCATGGTGCCCATGGCGCCGTCGAGAATCAGGATGCGCTGCTTGGCTTCGCGCTTCAGCGCTGCGATGCGTTCTTCCCGGGTCATTGCGCGGCCTCCACCTTTGCGGTCGCGGCGACAGGGCGCAGGCCGAGCAGATGGCAGATGGCATAGACGAGGTCGGCGCGGTTCAGCGTGTAGAAGTGAAACTCGGTGATGCCCTGGTCGACGAGACCCATCACCTGCTCGGCGGCGACCGCCGCAGCCACCAGGTAGCGCGTCTCCTGGTCGTTATCGAGACCTTCGAAGCGGTGACCGAGCCATTCGGGGACGCTCGCACCTGACCTCAGCGCGAAGCCCGAAACTTGCTTGAAATTATGGATGGGAATGAGGCCGGGCACGATGGGGATAGTGATGCCGCGGGCGCGGACGCGGTCCAAATAGCGGAAGAACACCTCGTTGTCGAAGAAGAACTGGCTGATGGCAGACGATGCCCCCGCATCGATCTTGGCCCAGAGCATGTCGATCTCGGCATCGACGCAGGCCGACTCGGGGTGCTTCTCGGGATAGCAAGCGACCGAGATGTCGAACGGCGCAATGGCCTTGATGCCTTTGACGAGATCGGCCGCATTTATATAGCCCCCCGGGGTGGGTACGTAGCGCTCGCCGACCCCTCCCGGAGGATCGCCGCGCAGCGCCACGAGGTGGCGGACGCCGAGGTCCCAGTAGTCGCGGATCACCTCGTCGACCTCGCCCTTGGTCGCGGCAACGCAGGTCAAGTGGGCGGCAGGCTTGAGCTTGGTCTGGCGTAGGATGCGCGCCACGGTCGCGTGGGTGCGCTCCCGCGTCGAGCCGCCGGCGCCATAGGTGACCGAGACGTAGCGTGGATCGAGCGGTTCCAGCCGCCGGATCGAGCGCCACAGCGTCTCCTCCATCGCCGCCGTCTTGGGCGGGAAGAACTCGAAGGATACGTCGATGTCGCCGCCGCCGAGAAAGCGGCTCTTGCGTTCAGGGGCTGCAAGCATCACGCGACCACCTCCACATTGGAATTGGCTTTGTTCTTCTTGCTTGTGGCAGCGGGCTTAAGCCCGAGCCAGAGCGACACGGTGAGCTTGCCGCCGGAAGGATCGGGGCTCAGCTCACGGAAGCTCGCAACCTTGAGCCCGGCGCCTTCGAACAATCGGCCGAGCTGATCGCGGGCAAAGCCAAGGCGGCGATGGGCAGATTGCTCGCGCAAGAACTCAAGCTCATGCGGGGCGAAATCGACCACCAGCAGCTTGCCGCCGGGCGCCAGCAGTCGCGCCCCCTCGGCGACCGCCGCGGCGGGGTCGTCGAGGAAATGCAGGACCTGATGCAGCACGACGACATCGGCGGTGCCGTCCGGCAGCGGCACATTATGGAGATCGCCATGGCGGACCTGGGTGTGGCCGAGCCCGGCCCGCTCGAGCTTCATTCGCGCGTAAGCGAGCATGGCGTGATTGAGGTCGAAGCCGAGCGCGCGTCTGGCGCGGGGGCCGAACAGCTCGAGGATGCGCCCCGTACCGGTGCCGAGATCGACCAGGAGCGACAAAGGCTCGTCCCCAAGCGCCTCTTCCATGGCCGCCTCAACTTCGTTCTCGGCGACATGAAGCGCGCGGATGGAGTCCCACTCACCGGCATGCGCCTTGAAATAGGTTTGCGCCGCCTCAGCACGGGCCTTCTGCACGGCTTCGGCGCGGGCGCGGTCGCGGGCAAGAGTGAGGTCGGCCGGATCGAGGCTCTCGACGATGGCGCTGGCGAGCACGGCTTCGGCGCCGCTGTCGGCAAGGCGGAAGAACACCCATGACCCCTCGCGGAAGCGTTTGATGAGACTGGCTTCGGCCATCAGCTTCAGATGCCGGCTGATGCGCGGCTGGCTTTGCCCGAGGATCTGGGTCAGGTCCTTGACGTTCAGCTCGCCGGTGGCCAGCAACGCCAGGATGCGCAGGCGTGTAGCCTCGCCGGCGGCACGCAAGGCCGCAAGGGACTGAGGCCGGGACAGGCCTGGGATGTGTAGAGCGCCATCTGACATAAAGATATGTCTATACGTTTTTGTGGCTAGCCGCAAGGCTCAACCACCCGACAAGTGCGAACTAAGGGCTGGGTCGTCACTACCGCCGCGCGAATTTCTTGTATTTGATGCGCTTGGGCAGCACGGCGTCCTCGCCGAGGCGCCGCTTCTTGTCCTCCTCGTAATCCTCGAAATTGCCCTCGAACCATTCGACATGACTGTCGCCTTCGAAGGAGAGGATGTGGGTGGCGATGCGATCGAGGAAGAAGCGGTCGTGGCTGATGATGACGGCGCAGCCCGGGAAATCTTCGAGTGCCGCTTCGAGCGAGGAGAGCGTCTCCACGTCGAGGTCGTTGGTGGGCTCGTCCAGCAGGATGAAGTTCGCACCGGATTTCAGCATCTTGGCGAGGTGCACGCGGTTGCGCTCGCCGCCCGAGAGTTGGCCAACCTTCTTCTGCTGGTCGGGGCCTTTGAAGTTGAACCAGCCGACATAGGCGCGCGACGGCACCTCGCGGGCCCCGAGCTTGATCACGTCGTTGCCGCCGGAGATCTCCTCGAACACGGTCTTCTTACCGTTGAGCGCGTCGCGGGACTGATCGACATAGCCGAGCTTCACCGTGTCGCCGATACGGATGGCGCCATCGTCTGGCTTGTCCTGGCCGACGATCATGCGGAACAGCGTCGTCTTGCCGGCGCCGTTAGGCCCGATCACGCCGACAATGCCGCCGCGCGGCAGCTTGAAGGAGA
>DASYIU010000048.1:0-2778 GCA_035997285.1 Methyloceanibacter sp.
ACCGGCGCAGCCCCGGCAGCTCGTCACCCTCGACAAGGTGACGGATCACGATTTCGAGCGCGCGCGGCTGGAGGCTGCGGTAGCTGCCCCGACACCGGCCGTGACCGCGCAAGCGGCCAAGCCGGCTGGCAAGTCGCCGACAGCGGTCGCGTCAGCGGTGGCACCTGTATCTCCGGCCGACGCTTCCGCGTCGTGGCCTCAGGCCAAGCTCGTGGCACCGGCTCAAGCCTCCGCCCAATAGGCTGAAAGACCCGTGTCCGACCCCGCCAAATCCGATGCTGCAGCAGCGCGCGCCGAGCGGGCCTATTTGGCTCGCAGCCGCTACCGCTTCCGCCTTGCCTGCCTCGCTTTCGCGCTCGCCTTCGTCCTGATCGGCGGGCGCCTCGTGACCCTCGGCTTCGCCGACACCGAGACGAGTGCGGGCGGCCTGCACGACATCTCCTCCACGGTACACCGCCCCGACATTCTCGACCGCAACGGCGAGCTGCTTGCCACCGACATCAAGGGCGCCACCCTCTACGCCGATCCGCAACGCGTGATCGACCAGGATGAGCTGGTCGAGCAAGTGACGAGCGTGCTCCCCGACGTCAACGCCGCCGAGCTGCGCGCAAAGCTCAAGGCCGGGCGCCGCTTCGTCCGCATCAAGCGGGAGCTGACGCCGAAGCAGCAAGCCGAGATCCACGAGCTCGGGCTTCCCGGTCTCGCCTTCATCGAGGAATATCGCCGCGTCTATCCGGTGGGGGCCACCGCGAGCCACGTGGTCGGCCTGGTCGACGTCGACAGCAAGGGGCTCGCCGGCATCGAGAAGTTCATCGACGACAATCCCCAGCTTGTCATGGCTCACGCCGAGACGGCGGCGGGGGAGCAGAGCGTGTCGCTGTCGCTCGACCTCGGCGTGCAGCATGTGCTGCGCGAGGAGCTTGGCCGCGCCATGGCCACCTATCGCGCCAAGGCCGCAGCAGGCATCGTCGTCGACGTGCATTCCGGGGAGGTGCTGGCGCTCGCCTCGCTGCCCGATTACGACCCCAACCATCGCGAGCAGGCCCTCGACAAGGATCGGCTGAACCGCATCGGCTCCGGCGTCTATGAGATGGGCTCGGTGTTCAAGGTATTCACCGTCGCCGGCGTGCTCGACGAGGGGCTCGCCTCGCTGCACTCGGTCTACGATGCATCGAGCCCCATCCATTATGCCTCCTTCACCATCGAAGACTTCCACGGCCAGAAGCGCCCCTTAACCGTGCCCGAGGTGTTCATCTACTCTTCGAATATCGGCGCCGCCAAGATGGCCATGCAAATGGGCGTCGACCGGCATCGCGCCTTCCTCAAGAAACTCGGATTGACGAGCCGCATCTCGACCGAGCTCGGCGAGTCTGCGGCTCCGATCATCCCCACCCATTGGCAAAAGCTGAACACCATGACCATCGCCTTTGGCCACGGCATGTCGGTGACGCCGCTGCAGCTTGCCGCCGCGACGCTTCCTCTCGTCAATGGCGGGATTGCCGTGACGCCCACCTTCCTGCCGCGCTCGCGCGAGGAGGGGTACGGCGCAGGCACGCGCGTGCTCAAGCGGCAGACGAGTGCCGCGATGCTGAAGCTGATGCGCCTCAATGTGCTGAAAGGGACAGGCAAGCGCGCCAACGCCGAAGGCTATCGCGTCGGTGGCAAGACCGGCACGGCGGAGAAGGTGGTCGGCCGGCACTACAGCACCTCGGCGCTGCTTACGAGCTTCCTTGCTACCTTTCCCACCGATGCCCCCGAATATGTGGTGCTGGTCATGCTCGACGAGCCGCAACGCGTCGCCGCGTCGAGCAATCAGGCGACCGCCGGCACCAACGCCGCGCCCACGGCCAGCAAGATTATCGAGCGGATTGCGCCGATCCTTGGCGTGGCCCCGCGGCTCGAAGAGGACCAGCGTAAGTTTGACGCGAAGGTGCTCGCCTCCTATTAGAAGACGCCGCCCAGCGAGGGGCAGCCCAAGTCCTTGAGTTTCTCAAGGAAACCGCTTTTCGGGGCGCATGCCGGATTATGACTTTGGGTGAGCTGATCGGGCCTCAGGGGAAGCTCTCCGCTTCCTTAGCCCGCGTGCCAATTGCTGGCCTTGCCGCGGACAGCCGCGCGGTCAAACCCGGCTATCTGTTTGCAGCACTTCCGGGCGTGAAGACCGACGGCGCGCGCTTCATCGCCGATGCGTTGCAACGCGGCGCAGCAGCGATCCTCGTAGGGAAAGGCGGCGCGCCCATAACCGCTTCAGCGGCCGTCGTCGAGCACAGCGATCCTCGCCGGCTGCTCGCGCTCATCGCTTCGCGCTTCTTCGGCCTTCAGCCCAAGACCGCCGTTGCCGTCACGGGCACCAACGGCAAGACCTCGGTTGCCTCTTTCGTGCGGCAGCTCTGGGCCGGGCAGGGGTTCAAGGCGGCAAGTCTCGGCACGGTCGGCGTGGCGAGCCCGCGCGGCACAGAGATCCTCAAGCACACGACGCCGGACCCGATCGAGCTGCACGCGATCTTGGCGGGGCTCGCCAAGGACGGCGTCACCCATCTTGCCCTTGAAGCCTCGAGCCACGGCCTGCAGCAGCGCCGCGTCGATGTTGCCGCCCGAGAGCACGCACACGACCGTCTTGCCCGCCACCGGGATGCGGCCCGCGAGCAGCGCCGCGAGGCCGACGGCGCCGGCGCCCTCGACGACGAGCTTGGCGCGCTCCAGCAAGGCGACCATGGCGGACACGATCTCGTCCTCGCTCACCTCGACGATGTCGTCGACGAGGTCTCGCACGAGCGG
>DASYIU010000049.1:0-7107 GCA_035997285.1 Methyloceanibacter sp.
AACGTCGATCCCGGCAACGCCACGTGGCTGATTGGCAGCGTAACGTCACAGTCGCCGATGAGAGAATCGGCGTCGTGTTGGAGGCCCAAGGCAAGCTAGACGAGGCGCTCAAATTCTATCAGGACGGCCTTGCCATCAGGGATCGGCTGGCCAAGGCTGACCCCAGCAATTCGGGATGGCAGAGCGACCTCGCAATGGGCTATGCGAGGATCGGCAGGATCCTAGAGACTCAGGGCGACCTCGCGTCTGCCTTGCAATCTTACCAAGATTGCTTGGTCATCAGAGAGCGCCTGGCCAAGTCCGATCTCACCAACATCGTTTGGCAGAACGATCTCTCCATCTCATATGAAACGATTGGGGATTTACTGAAGGAGCAAAGTCGATTCGAGGAGGCGCTGGTATCCTACCGCGCGAGTCTCGCTGCTGCCGATCGTTTGGCGACGACCGACCCCGCCAATGCGGATCGACAGCGCGACGTCTCCATCCTCTACAACAAGATCGGTGATGTGTTGAAGGCGGAAGGCAATTTCGCTGAAGCGCTGAAATCCTATCAAGCCGGCCTGACCATCAGAGATCGCCTAACCAAGTTAGACCCGAGCCATGTTGATTGGCAGAGCGTTCTTGCCACCTCTTACGAGAGGATCGCAGATGTGCTGAAGGAGCAAGGCAATCTTTCGGAGGCGCTTGCCTCCTATAACGAAAGCCTCACCATCAGACGGCGCCTCGCCGAAGTCGAGCCGGGCGATGCCGACCGCCAAGACGATCTGCAGTTCGTGCTCGGACGGCTTAGCGGATTGGCTTACCAATTGGTCCTCGCCCGCGACTTCGCCACAGCGCTAGAGGCTGCAGACCGAGCGACATCGTTAGCTTCTGACAAGATCTGGCTTTACGCCAACCGCGCCCATGCGCTGATGTTTCTCGGCAGGACCGATGAGGCGCGCGCTCTCTATCTTCAATACCGCGGACGCCAGAATGTCATTGACGACAAAACCTGGGAAACCGTCGTGCTCGAAGATTTCGCGGAGCTGGGCGGCAAGGGACTGACGGATCCTCTGATGGACGAGATCGAAAAAGGCTTTGCGCAAGAAGACACCGAATCGGATGCGGTGGTCGCTAGAAAACAGTCTCCGCCTGTCGCGCACACCACGGTAGGGCCGTGATGTCCGCTTTGGGTCACTAGCACACTACCCTCAAAGGATACGATCAACAAAAGCCCATATCGCCGAAAGTGCGAGAACGATCGGCGCAACGGCCTCGCCTCCTTTTGAGGTACTGCCGGCGACGGGCCGCTCACGCATCCGGCAGGGTGAAGACGGCGCAAGGCGCCGCGATGCCGCGCAACACGTGTTCGCCCAGCGGCACCAGCTTACTTCGGGCTCTCAGCCTGCCGTCAAATGGTGCGAGGCAGTACACCTGACCTGGATAACCAAGGACGCGGCTGATGCAAACTCCCCTTAGGGCTCTAGCGGAAGCGGCCCTTTGCCATTGGTGCCGTTGAATCCGTTGGGAGGTGAGGGCTGTGGAACCGTGGGCAATCCATTGTTGTCGAATTGCCTCGGGTCAGGAATGTTTGCGGCGTCTTCTGTGTTCCCGTCAGGTCTTTCCCGCAGGGCTTCGCGTATGCCGCCGTCGAATTGCTCCATCTGAGAGACAATCTTTCGGGCGAGCTCAAGGTAGCGTTGATGGAGCATTCCTAGCCGACGTCTGAGATCTTCCTGCGTCGCACGAGACGCCATCAGCTCTCTTTCCTGCGCAGCCAATCGGTTTCGGAGACTGTTTCGATCCGCAATCAATTGTTGCACGGCAGCCGCTCCTGCGACTGCTGCACTCTCGATTTCATGGTCAGTCCCAAACTGGTCGATGTGGTTCGATCGCTCAGTCATTTCTCTGCTCCCGTATTACGCATTACTCCCGTTATACGCGCGACCCGCCGAATATTGGGGGTGAAATGTGCCGAATTATGGCCCCAGACGGCACGCCACTTTCCACCGCTCAAGGGGCAGGATTATGCGTCGGGCCTGATCAGCACGACACGGAAAACCATTGCCCAGACATCGTGTTCCTGGGACGTTGGCGAGCGGGACTCGAATTCAGCTTGCTCGACTAGGCCAGCATAGTCAGGCTTGGTAGCCATCATCTCCCCCAGGAAACTCGCGCAGGAGTATTGTGGCCAAGTATCCCCAATTGCAAGTAGTGGGACGCAGTGCTGGGTAAGAAAGACCCCTCCGGGAACGAGGAGGCGACCGTGACGAAGGCTTCGCTTCTTTGCACTTTTGCCGGCGCCGTCATGCTCGGTGCAGGCCTGGGCGCCGCCTTTGCCGCTGAGGCCGAGTTCGGCGATGAATGCGTGATGGGTCTTGCTCTGGGCAAGGACATCCACACCGATTGCTCGGTCAACACCGTCTATAACGGCAAGACCTATTGCTTCGGCAACGAGACGGCCAAGCAGCTCTTCCTCAAGAAGCCCGAGGCGTTCCTGCTTCAGGCGCAGGTCTTCTATTCAAGCAAGCAGCCGCAAGCCCACTGACCGGCTCGTCGCGGCCACATTTCAGGGATATCGAAAAGCGCGGCGGGGGACTATGATTTGAACGCCTCGCGCTCACCGCAATGTCGGCGAACGCGGGGGCTGATCCCTGACATTGGAGAGAAGATGCAGCACCCCGGGTTTTTCGAGCGCGGGGGTCCATTTCTCCTGCAGGTGATAGCGGACACGGTGGGCGCCCAGCTCGTCCATGCTCGCGACGGAGCGATAGAGATCGACGACTTGCGCCCGCTTAACCGGGCAGGGGACTCCCATCTCACCTTTTGCTCAAGTCGCAAATATGCCGGTCAGTTGGCGGCAACACAGGCCGCCGCCTGCCTCATCAAGCGTCGCGACGCTGCTCTCGTGCCTGAAGGGGCGGCCGCGGTTACGACGGACGTACCCCATCGCGCCTTCGCCATGGCCGTTGGGCTGCTTTACCCCGATGCCCTTCAGCCGCGAACAGCGGCATCGGCGGCGAGGGCGGATGGAGTCCTCGTCCATCCCACCGCTGAAATCGCCGAAGGGGTGGTCATTGAGCCAGGCGCCATCATCGGCCGCGAGGCGAGGATCGGCGCCGGCACGACCGTCGCCGCCGGCGCCATCGTCGGCTATCGCGTGTTCGTCGGGCGCGACTGCTGTATCGGCCCGGGCACCTCCGTTACCCATGCCTTGATCGGCGACCGCGTGACCCTCCATGCCGGTGCGCGCATCGGGCAGGACGGCTTCGGCTACGCCATGAGTGCCCAAGGACACTATAAGGTGCCGCAGATTGGCCGGGTCGTCATCGGCGACGACGTCGAGATCGGAGCCAACTCGACCGTCGACCGCGGCTTCCTCATGGACACCACGATCGGCGAGGGGACCAAGATCGATAATCTGGTGCAGATCGCCCACAACGTCACCATCGGCCGCCATTGTATCATTGTCTCGCAGTCGGGAATCGCGGGCTCGGCGCAGCTTGGCGACTTTGTCGTCATGGGCGCTCACTCGGGCGTCGTCGAGCAGGTCAAGGTCGGGGACCGGGTGCTGATTGCCGGCATGGCGCATGTGAAAGACGACGTCGAGGCCGGAGCGCGCATGGGCGGCACGCCCGCCCGCCCGTTCAAGGAGTGGGCGCGCGAGCTCGCCGCGATCAGGCGTTTGGCCAAGAAGGATCCCGCATCGCCGGAGCAGGAAGACTAGGCGCTCGAAAGCGCCTACGAGCCGCTCGGCTCCGACCGCGCGGTGAACACCGTCCCGTCGGTATCGGTAATAGCGACATCGAGGCCGTTGTCGGCGCCCCGCCCGAAAGTGAAGCGGAAATTCGGGTTGGTGGAGATCGAGAAGGTGCTTTGCATCTGAAACACGATCTCTCCGCCGCGCTTCACCGTCATCTCCTTGACGAAGCGCGCCGGGATGAAGTTGGCGGTATTGATGTCGAGCTGCATCCCGTTGCTATTCGGGTGCTTGATCATAACCTGACCCGACCAGATCGGGCTTGATTCGAGTGCGGGCGGGAAGGTCTTGACGAGCATCTTGCCGAGATCGACGGTGTCCGCGTCGGGATCCTTGGCCTGCATCGCCCCGCAGCCGCCGGCCGCCGCCACGAATTTGCTCGCCATGTGCAGGGTGCCGTCCGCCGTCTCGACGACCGCGCGCACATAAGAGAAGTTGTCGATGCGCACCCGCGTCGAGAAGCTGCGTTCGCCGCCCGAGCCGGCGGCCGGGCCGAAAGTGAGAGTAGCCACGACCGGGCTCGGATTCTTGTCGATGATCAGCGTGAGCGACTTGATCTCTTGGGTCACCTGCGGCGGCACGCGCACGGTCAAGGGAACGAGGCTCGCGTCCTCAGCCGCCCCCGGGGCCTCGAGCACGACCATGCCGTCTTCGGCCTGGATCGCGCGGTCGCCCAAAGTCTGCTGCTTGAGGGCGGGCCAGACGTCCTCCTCGGCCTTCGCCACGGGAGAAAGCAGGACAAGGAGCGCGGCGGCGAGCGCGGCAGTTCTGCCCGCCTGGGCTAGCGTTTCGATCCGAAAGGCCATGGCGCGGTTCTCCTAAACTCTCGCCGGCATTATATCACTCCCATTCGAACTCGGCGAATGCCGCGGTGACGTTGCGGACATGATACTGGTCGAACAGCTTCCAGGCGTCGCGCTCGGAAAAGCCCGCGATTTTGGTCGCGTCCTCAAGGGTCTTGCCGTCCTTGATCAATTTTCTGACATCCGCCGCGATGGCCGCGAGATAATGCTGCTCGGGCTCCAGCGCCTCCGGCAGCTCCATGGCGTGGGGCCCGTGCCCGGGCACCACGCGGGCGGCCTGCCTCCGCGAGAGTTCGTCCAGCAGCGCGAGCCAGCCCTTGATCGACCCGTCAAGCGTCGGCACATGGACGGAGAACAAAAGGTCGCCGAGGAACAAGGTATCGGTCGCCGTGTCGGTGATGGTGAGGTCGTTGTCGGTATGCGCGGTCGCTTGCGTCTCGCAAACGAGGCTGCGCCCGCCGATATCGAGCGTCAGGTTGTCTTCGACGGCGACCGTCGGCTGGACGATCTCGATGCCTTGGAACGCCTCTTCGCCCAGCATCTGCTTATTGATGGCGAGGTAGCGGTCGGCGCGGGAGGCGAGCCCGCGCGCAAGCTTATGGTGCCCGACGAAAGCGGGAGCGTCCTCCTTGAAGGCCGCATTGCCGAAGACGTGGTCCGGGTGCATGTGAGTATTGATGACGTAGCGGACCGGCTTGTCGGTCACGGCGCGAATGGCGTCTCTGAGCTCGCGCCCTAGAACCGCGCTTCCCAGCGTATCGATGACGGCAACCGCCTCGCTGCCCACGACGAAGCTCGCATTGGCCATGTCGCCGCGATTTTCCGGCGACTGTATCTCGTAACGGCCTTGGTGCACGAAGACGCCAGGCGCAATCTCGCTGGTCTCGAGCCCGTCGGCGGCATGGGCCGGGACGTAGCGCAGCAGCGGCGACGCCGCGAGCACGAGAGCCGCTCGCAGGAGATCTTGGCGCGAGATGAGGTGCCGCTCACACATCGGTGATCATTCGGCCCCTGCTTGCGGCGAAGTTGTGGCGGAACGCTCGGACCATACTCGCGTTCACGCTACATGCGCGTCGTGAAAATGACATCCCCGTTTGAAGGCAGAGATCGAATGAAATACGCATTGATGGGCCTCACTGGCCTCATGGCGGTAGGTCTTGTTGCCCTCGCGCCGCAAACCGCCTCAGCACACCGCGGTAGTTGGGGGTGGGGAGGCGGACCCGGCTTCGGCGTCTATCGGCCCGCGCTACAGCTATCGGAGCTACGGATACGGGTACGGCTATCGTCCCCCTATTACCAACACCGCTACTCCTATGGGTATGGCCCCCGCTATAGGTATCATCACGGCTATTACGATTAGCAGGGACCAACGCTCTCTCCTTCCGGCCCCAGGCCGGAGTGGAGAGGGCGCCTATTAGAGCACCTATCCGAGGCACTCTGGTCCACGACGTCGGCCCCTACGGCGGTTACAGAATCAGTCGGGCCGAGTTCAAGCAACGCTGCAAGAATGGGCTGGGTTCAGGAGGCCTCGGCCGCTGGCGCAAAGGCGGCGACCGGACTGCGAGCCCGGGAGTCGCCAAGGAATAAAGCCTCCTAGCCCAAGCTGGCGGCGGACTTCTCACCTCACACGGCAAACAAACCGAGCGAAAATGACGACCAAATGAAATCCGGGCCTGGGCTCGCACCGGCCCTTTTTGTTTGCCGCCCGTTCGTATACTTTACGCTGGCGCAAAAGGGAGGGTGCTTGAATGCGAATTCTTATCATTTTGATTGTCATTGCCGCCGTTTTCGTGGTGGTCCAGGCTCAACGGCACGGCTGCAAGTACGACGCGACGTTGTTTAGTTGCGTGATTGGAAAGGGGGGCGAGGTTCCGGCCGTCGACAACGCGGCACCACCGCCGCCAGCGCCGCCCGAGACGCCGCCTGCACCCCCACCGGCGCAGTAAGCCTTAACGCTTAAGTTGCGAACGGCAAAGCCCGCTGGCGGGAGGCGGGCAGCGCCACCTAAGGCAATCGCGACGCTTGATAGTCTCGCTTCGGCGTTTCGTCATGTGGATCGGCCCGGTCAGGCGTGAGCGCTTCTTAGCGAGCGTCCGGCCCGGGCTGTTTCCATGCGCGCCATCCGCTCGGCAGGTGCGACTTCAATCGCTTGACGAATCGGGAGGCGGTGGCTCTTGTGGGCTCCGCCTGCGACGCCGTCATTGGCGAGGCTCTGGCTTGGGCCGGCGTCCGCCCCGGGCGAAGTTCATTAAACCTTCGCAATGACATTAGCGGGACAGCCCCGCGTCTTGCCATTGACAGGGCGTTGCGTCCTCGAAACTATCTCTTTTGCCTCGCACACTTCCGGGAGGATCCGATCGGTCTGCCGGGAACGGCGCCGGCCTCGCAGTTGTCGTCAGAGGCGCACTCATTCTCGCGGGTCTTCACCGGCGCATTTTTTGAAGCCTTTGTCGCGAGCCTGATGGTGAAAGTGAAAAAGCCGAAAGGACCTACCTCCGACGATCTTTTCGCACATAGTCAGGAGGCGGTGAAGATCCTGGGCGACGCCGTTAAGCAGGCACGCGT
>DASYIU010000050.1:0-7690 GCA_035997285.1 Methyloceanibacter sp.
CGGGTCGGCGGCGAGCGCGAGCTGCTGCAGATAGAGCTTGATCTGCTCGGCGATCGACGGCGGGAGATTCGGATTGGCAAGCGCCTGCTCTAAATAACTGCGGGCCACGTCATAGGCGCCGAGGCGGTAATAGAGGATGCCGAGCTCGAGCTGCAGCCGCGGCGTGTTGGGCGCATAGATCAGCATGCGCTCGAGCGTCGAGATCGCGGCCTCGTAGTCTCCGGCTTGCGAAGAGAGTGTTGCGTATTCGAAGGCGAGGTCGAGATCGTTCGGGCGTGCGATCATCTGCTTGAGCAGGGCCTCGCGACGCGCTTCGATCTCCGGGGGGCCAAGCCGCTGAACCGCAGCGCTCGAATCGCCGGCGGCAAAAGAAGGCGTGGCCGCGCTCGCGACCAGAGCGGCGATCGCGAGGGCGATCGCCCACCTTGTCCACCCCGTTATCACCGGACCGCTCGGCCTTTCCGAGAGGCGCTCGCGAGTTGATCCCCGCAAATCCGCCCATCCCGCCGTGACGTTAGCCAGTTAACCTTTGGGCAGCAAGGGGCGAAGCTCGTTTCTTTATGATTTTCAAAGGTTCTGTGGCCCTGGGGGCACGCGATTCTCGTGCTATGGTTAACCGATGGGAGAGGCCGATTCCCTCCAGGCTCAGGTGCTGGATTTTATGGGTCGGCCTCAGGCTTATAGCCCGCCGCCCGCAACCGTAGAGCGTATCGAGACCCACGGCTCGATCGTCTTCCTGGCCGGGCCCTTTGCCTACAAGGTCAAGCGGGCGGTCAAATACCCGTTTCTCGATTTTTCTACTCTGGACAAGCGGCGGCTCGCCTGCCTCAACGAGATTGCCGTCAATTCCCGCACGGCTCCTCAGCTATACCTTGAAGTCGTTCCGATAACGCTCGGAGATACGCTCCGCCTTGGAGCGGCTGGGAAAGTGGTCGAATGGGCGCTCCGCATGCGCCGCTTCGATGAGGCAAAGCTCTACGACCGCATAGCAGGCGAAGGGCGGCTTTCCTTGTCGGCGATGCCGGTGCTCGCCGTGGTGATCGCCGTTTTTCACGCCTCGGCCGACCGGCTGCTCACGCCGAATCAGAACGTCGTGCCGCTCGAAGGGGTGCTGCTCGACAACGAGGGGGCCTTTGCCGCCAACACGGACGTCTTTCCGCCCGAGGCGGCGCTCGAGCTTGGGCGCCTCAGTCGCGAGCGGCTTGCCGCACTCGCGTCCTTGCTGCGGGCGAGGGCGGGTACAGGCTATGTGCGCCACTGCCACGGCGATCTCCATTTGCGCAACATCGTCGAGATCGACGGCGCTCCCATCCTGTTCGATGCCATCGAGTTCGACGACGCGCTTGCCACCATCGACGTTCTCTACGACCTTGCCTTTCTGCTCATGGATCTTGGCAAGCGCGGGCTCGGCGCTCACGCCAACGCCGTCCTCAACGCCTATCTCGACGCGGACGGCAGCACCGGCAATCTTGTCGGGCTTGCCACGCTGCCGCTATTCTTGTCGATGCGGGCGATGATCAGGGCCAAGGTCGAGCTCTTGCGCGCGAGAACGGCCGCTCCCGCAAAGACGACCGCAGGGGCCGCGGCCCGCGCCTATTTCGAGCTGGCACGGACGTTCCTGGCGCCGCCGCGTCGGCGTCTCATCGCCATCGGGGGATTGTCAGGCAGCGGCAAATCCGCGATTTCCCGCGCAATTGCAGCGCATATCGGCGCATTTCCCGGCGCGGTGCATGTGCGCAGCGACGTCGAGCGCAAGCGCTTGTTCGGGGTCACCCAAGATCACAGGCTGCCTGAGCGCGCCTACGCGCCGGAGGTCACCGATCAGGTCTACGCCATGTGCCGTAAGCGGGCGCGTATGGCGTTGGAAGGAGGACAGTCCGTAATCATCGATGCCGTACATGCGCGGCTCGACGAGCGGAAGGCCCTTGCCGCCCTTGCCGCCGCTCAAGGCGTCCCGTTCACCGGTCTTTGGCTCGAGGCCCCGGCCGAGGTGATGCGGGAGAGGATCGCAACCCGCACCGGCGATGTTTCCGATGCGACACCGTCAGTGGTCGATGCCCAACTCGGCTACGATATCGGACCGCAAAGCTTCGACATTATCAACGCCAGCCTTCCCGTCGCGCAGGTCGTCGCGGTCTGCCTCGGTCGCATCGGCGCGACCGCGGAGCCGCGCTAGAGCGCAATCGCCTGAAATTGAATCGATTCATCGTTTCCTAACCCTCCCGGGCCGACAGTCTAAGCAAGCGCCGGCTGCGTAGACCTTGCGCCTTTCGCGCGCGTCTTTCCGGCGCATCCTTGAAGCCCTTCCGGGGGTCGGTACGTGAGTGGGGTGGGTCAGCGCGAGCCCGCGCGATGTGTGGGCCGGCTCGGCGTTTTTGCGGATTTTTCCGCCCCCGCTGGCGTGGCCGTGTCGCTTCTCTTAATGGCAACTCTCGCCGGCGCCCTCGCTGCTTGCGGCCAAGGCGGCAATGGCGAAGGTCTCAGCGAACGCGTGATCCCGCTCGGCCAGCCCGTGCCGAAGGGAGGTGGCTCTTATCTCGTCGGCCAGCCTTACCAAGTCGCGGGCCTCTGGTACCGCCCGCGTGAAGATGCCGGCTACGATCAGGTGGGCCGGGCGTCGTGGTACGGGGAGCTGTTTCATGGTCGCCGCACCGCCAATGGCGAGATCTACGACATGGACCGGCTCTCGGCAGCGCACCCCACCTTGCCGCTGCCGGTCTATGCGCGGGTGACCAACCTCGCCAACGGCCGCGCCATCGTCGTCCGCGTCAACGATCGTGGGCCCTACGCGCGCGATCGGATCATCGATCTGTCCCGGCGCTCGGCGGAGCTGCTCGACTTCCGGGGGGACGGCACGGCGCAAGTGCGCGTCAAATATCTCGCCCGCGCGCCCCTGAACGGCGACGACAGCTACGAGCGGCGCTATCTCGCCAGCCAGCGTTGGATGCAGGTGGCGGCGAAAGGGAAATCGTCAAAGGGCGGCCAGGGCTGGACCACCGTCAGCAGCCTCCCTGTCGAGGACACCTTGCCACCGGAGAATCCTGAGAATTTGGCCTTCCCGTGGAAGGCAACCGCCCCCGTCGAGGAGACCGCCTCAGCCGACGCTGCGCTTCACTGGCAGGCGAGCCCGCGTGTGGCCGCGCCGCCGCCGGTCGCTGCCACCGGGTCCCTAGCCCAAGCCGATGGGCTCCTGATCCAGGCCGGCTCCTTCAAGAGCAAGGAGAATGCCGACAAGGCGCGCGCGGCGCTTGCGGCCATTGCGCCGGTCGACGTGGACCCGATCGAGGTGGCGGGCGAGGTCTATTTCCGGGTTCGCGTTGGGCCATTTTCGGCTGCGGAAGAGGCCGCAGCGGCCCTTGTCCGGGTGACAGGCGCCGGTTATCAAGGCGCCAAGATCGTGGCGAAGAACTAGGGGTGTCCTTGCCGGTTGATTTTTGGTGAATACCGCTGGATATTGACTCCAGGTGTGGCCGCGACCAGTGGCCCTATTAGCCAGTTCGCTCCGACCCGGTCAGGCCGTGTACGCCTTGCGCCTTGATAGATGGATCAAGATCGCAGTGGCAGGCGCCCTTCTTACATTCGGCGCTTGCTCTGCCTGGGCTTTGGCGCGCGACGCCGCCGCCCCGGCGGGAACCTTCGAGACCAAGGCCAAGCACGCTATCCTCATGGATGCCGGCGCCAATCTCGTGCTCTTCGAGAAGGACGCCGATACGCTCGTGGCGCCAGCGAGCATGAGCAAGCTGATGACGCTCGCCGTCGTGTTTCGCGAGCTTAAGGCGGGCCGGCTCAAGCTCGAAGATCAGTTCAAGGTCAGCGAGCACGCCTGGCGGACCGGAGGGGCGCCGTCCGGCAGCTCGGCCATGTTCGCGCCGCTCAACACCATGGTGAGCGTGGCCGATCTCATTCAAGGCATCACCGTTCAGTCGGGAAACGACGCCGCCATCATTCTCGCCGAAGGGATCTCGGGCACGGAAGACGCCTTTGCCAAGGAGATGACGAAATACGCGAGGGAGATCGGGCTTCCGAAATCGACCTTCATGAATTCGACGGGACTGCCGGCCCCAGGCCATCTCATGACGGCCCGCGAGCTCGCCATCCTTGCGCACTACCTCATCTATAATTATCCCGAGTACTACCACTACTTCGGGCAGAAGGATTTCACCTTCAACAAGCACACCTTCCTCAACCGCAATCCGCTCGTCTCCTCCCCAGACCTCGGCGTCGACGGCCTGAAGACCGGCTTCATCGAGGAGTCGGGCTACGGGCTCGTGGCCAGCGCCAAGCGCGGCGATGAGCGCCTCATCCTGGTGGTCAACGGCCTCGACAGCAAACAGGACCGGGAAGGTGAGCCGCGCAAGCTGCTCGAATGGGGCTTCAAGAGCTTCAAGCCGTTCAGGCTGTTCGACCAGGGCGAGAAGGTGAGCGACGCGCTGGTCTGGGGCGGAACCCAGCACTACGTGCCGCTGGTCGGCGACGGCAACATCAACATCATCCTGCCCACCACGGCGACCGGCAAGGTGTCGGCGTCGATCGTCTATAACGGGCCGATCAAGGCTCCGATCCGCAAGGGCGATCGGTTAGCCGTACTCAGGATCACCTCGGCCGAATCCTCGGCGACCAACGAGATACCGCTCTACGCCGGAGACGACATCGAGCAGAGCAACTTCGCCATGCGCGGCCTCGACTCGCTGCTGGTGCTCGCGTTCGGCTGGTTGCTGTAGCGGCTTAAGATGCAGCGCGAGGCCGTGGACACCGGCAGATTCATCACATTCGAGGGCGGCGAGGGCTCCGGCAAGTCGACCCAGGCCGGCATTCTCGCCAATCGTCTGGCGCGCGCCGGCCGGCAGGTACTCGCCACCCGCGAGCCCGGCGGCTCCCCGGCTGCCGAGGAAATTCGCGAAGCCCTGCTCTCGGGGAAGGTTTGGCAGTTCGGTCCGTTCGCCGAGGCCTTGCTGTTCTCGGTGGCGCGAGGCGACCACGTCGAGAACGCCATTGGGGAGGCGCTTCTCGACGGCAAGTGGGTGGTGTGTGATCGCTTCCTCGATTCCACGCGTGCCTATCAAGGGGCGACGGCCGGTGTGCCGAAGTCCTTGATCAACGCCTTGGAGCGACTCACGGTCGGCGGGCTGCTGCCGGACATCACGTTCGTTCTCGACATTCCCGCCGAGGAGGGGCTTCAGCGCGCCGCCGAGCGGCGTGGCGGGGGCACGCCTGACCGCTTCGAAAGCCAGGAGCTGATGCTGCATGAGCGCGTCCGCAGGGCCTTTCTCGATATCGCCGAGGAGGAGCCCGACCGCTGCATCGTGATCGACGCGAGCCAGCCTGAGGCCATGGTGGCCGAAGATGTGTGGGAAGCGGTGCTGCAGCGCCTGAGCCCATGAGCGTGGCCGCGGAGCGCACCCGCGCGCCACTCTTAGAGCCAGATCGCCTCGATGGATTCTCGACGCCGCGCGACGTCGATCGCCTGTTCGGCCATGGCGAGGCGATGGGCGAGTTTGCCGACGCGCTGAGAAGCGGCCGCATGCACCATGCCTGGCTGCTTGTCGGTCCCGAAGGCGTCGGCAAGGCGACGCTTGCTTATCATTTCGCGCGGGTGGTGTTTGCCGGCGGCGACGCGGGCCATGCGGGGGAGACCGTCGACAGCGATCACCCCGTGTTCCGCAAAGTGGCGGCGCTTTCGCACCCGAACCTTCTTCTGCTCAGGCGCTCTTGGAACGAAAAAACGAAGCGCTATTCGCAACTTATCGGCGTCGACGAGGTGAGGCGCCTCAGGCCGTTCCTCGGCAATACGGCAGGCGAGGCGGGCTGGCGCGTCGTGATCGTCGACCGCGCCGACGACCTGAACCAGAATGCGGCGAATGCCCTTCTGAAGGCGCTGGAAGAGCCGCCGCCCAGGACGCTGTTCCTGTTGATCTCGAGTGTAGAGGGAAGGCTTCCCGTAACCATCCGATCCCGCACCCGGACGCTTCGCGTCACCGGCTTGGATGACGGCGACTTGGAGAAGGCCGTGCGCGCGGCGCTTGCCCGCGACGAGCACGAGGCCGATGCAAAGACGCTGGCCACCGCGCTTGCCTTGAGCCAGGGAAGCGTGCGCCGGGCGCTCGAGCTCGTCTCCGGCGAGGGCATCGAGCTTTATCGCGAGATCCTTGCCGCCTTCGCCGCATTGCCCGAGCTCGACGGGCCGCATCTGCATCGCCAGGTCGAGCGGCTGTCAGGCCCCAGCGATGCCGAGCGGCTCGAACTCTTCCTTGCGCTCCTGCTTGGCCTCGTCGAGCGCCTGATCCGCTTCGGCGCCACAGGGGAAGGCGCGACGCCTGAGGAGCAGACGCTCGCCAAGCGCTTCGTTTCTCCCGCCAATCTCGCCTCTTGGGCTGACGCCTGGGAGGCGATATCGCAGGCCAAGGCCGAGGCCTTTACGTTCAACCTCGATCGCAGCCTCTTGGTGCTCGAGGCGTGGTTCAGGCTGCAACTCCTCGCCCGCGAACATCCCGTTTAGCGAGTGAAGCGAGCAAGCTTGCCGCGGCTCTCGCGCGAGGCTATTCCTGCCGCCATGGCAGAAACGCGGCCCTACTACATCACCACTGCCATCTCCTATCCGAACGATGCGCCCCATATCGGCCACGCTTACGAGGCCGTGGCCACCGATGCTCTGGCGCGCTTCCGGAGGTTGCAGGGCCGCGACGTGTACTTCCTGACCGGCACCGATGAGCACGGCATCAAGATGCTGCAAACGGCGAAGGCGCAAGGGATCACGCCGGCCGAGCTTGCCGACCGCAACACGCCCAGGTTTCGCGAGATGGTGCGTGTGCTCAACTGCTCGAACGACGATTTCATCCGCACACGGGAAGAGCGCCATGCCCGCGCCTGCCAGGAGCTGTGGCGGCGCATGCAGACAGCCGGTGACATCTATCTCGACAAATATGCCGGCTGGTACTCGGTGCGCGACGAGGCCTATTACGACGCGAGCGAGCTGAAGGAGGCGGCCGACGGGCGGAAGCTCTCACCGCAAGGGACTCCGGTCGAATGGGTGGAGGAGGAAAGCTACTTCTTCCGCCTCTCCGCCTATCAGGAGCAGCTGCTCGCTCATTACGACTCCCATCCCGAGTTCATCGGCCCCGACACGCGGGCGAACGAGGTGAAGAGCTTCGTGCGCGGCGGGCTTCAGGACCTCTCGATCTCGCGCACCACCTTCGACTGGGGCATCCCCGTGCCCGGCGATCCGAAGCACATCATGTATGTGTGGGTGGACGCGCTCACCAATTATCTCACCGGTGTGGGCTTCCCCGACGAGGCGTCCGCCAAGTTCAAGCGCTATTGGCCGGCCGACGTGCATATCATCGGCAAGGACATCATCCGCTTTCACGCCGTTTACTGGCCGGCCTTCTTGATGTCGGCAGGCATCGCCCCGCCACAGCGGGTGTTCGGCCACGGCTTCCTCTATAACCGCGGGGAGAAGATGTCGAAGTCGGTCGGCAATGTCGTCGATCCCTTGGTGCTGGCAAAGGATTACGGCGTCGACCAGCTCCGCTATTTCCTGTTGCGCGAAGTGCCGTTCGGCCAGGACGGCAACTACAGCCACGAGGCCATCGTCCAGCGGATCAATGCCGATCTCGCCAACGATCTCGGCAATCTGGCGCAGCGGTCGCTGTCGATGGTGGCGCGGAACTGCGGCGGCAAGATCCCGCAGGCG
>DASYIU010000051.1:0-3558 GCA_035997285.1 Methyloceanibacter sp.
GGAGGGCTGAAGGCAAGGCCGCTCAAGGGCTGTATGGTTATTTGGTGTGATGAACTCCTTATCGAAGGCGGGGCTTCTCTCCGGGATTGGTGTGATAGGTGATCATCAGCAACGCCATAAGGATTGCTGAAAACAGCCCGGCCAGGGTGCCGATCCAGACCGATGCAGACACTTCGCTTTGCTGGGCGACCTCCATGGCAGCCGAACTGCCGGCAAGCGAGGCAATGGCGGAGTAGACGATCACGAGGGTCGGCGTACGCGAGTCGTTGGGCCCCGCTCCCGATCCGCGAGCCATGATGAAGTTGCGCGCCATGCCGCCGATGATGGTGCCGAGAAAGCCGGCGAGGATTGCCAGATATAATTGGTTGCCAAAGAAGCTGCCAAGGCCTAGTCCCGTTAGGGCGCCGACCACGGTCCCGACAATAAGAACGATCAACAAGTTCGCTGAGGTCATCTCCGGTCCCCCTTTGCCACTGGCAATTTGCTGAGCCAGTTGTTCTCCAGAGAATCGAGTATGCCCTAGGCCCCGGTCGGGGAGAAGCGACCAACGGCGCGAGCGAGCCGTTTCCCACCTTGCGTTCGCCTTAAGCTTTCGCTACGCAAGTCCTTCACATTCCACCGCCTTCCCACCTCATGTCCCGCATCGTCTATGTCAATGGCAGCTATGTGCCCGAGGAGGAGGCGAAGGTCTCCGTCTTCGACCGCGCCTTTCTCTTCGGCGACGGCGTCTACGAGGTAACGGCGGTGCTGGGCGGGCGCCTGGTCGATTTCGACGCCCATCTCGCCCGCCTCGACCGCTCGCTCAAAGAGATCGCGCTTGCCGCCCCCATGAGCCATGAGGCTTTGCGGGAGTTGCATGGGGAGATGATCAGGCGGAACGGGGTGGACGAAGGCATCGTGTATCTGGAGATTACCCGCGGGGCCGCCGAGCGCGACTTCGCCTATCCCGAGAACGCCACCCCCACCGTCGTCGCCTTCACCCAGAGCCGGCCGCTCATCGCCAATCCCTATGCTGCGACGGGGGTGAAGGCGATCACCATCCCCGACCTCCGCTGGAAGCGGCGCGACATCAAGTCCACGGCGATGCTGGCCCAGGCCATGGGCAAGCAGGCGGCGAAACTGAACGGCGCCTACGAGGCGTGGATGGTCGAGGATGGTTTCGTGACCGAGGGGATCTCGTCCTCCTCCTTCATCCTCGACGCGCAAGGCGTGATCCGCACCCAGCCGCTCGGCCATCACATCCTGCCGGGCGTGACGCGGCGCGCCGTGCTCCGGCTTGCCGCCATGGAGGGGGTGAGCTTAGAGGAGCGCCCCTTCAGCGTCGCCGAGGCGCTTGCCGCGCGGGAGGCGTTCATGACCGCGGCGTCGGCCTTCGTGCTGCCGGTGATCGAGATCGACGGCATTTCCATCGGGGACGGACGGCCCGGACCGGTCGCGCGCAGCTTCCGCGAGCTCTACATCGAGGAAGCGCGTAAATCGTAAGTCTTTCAGTGTCTTGCGACGGCACGGAAATTTTACCGCCGGGCCACGCAACCGCCACGGTCGGTTCCTAGTTAAGCGCCCATGACTACGCTCCTCTATTGGATCGTCTACCATCTCGACCTCGGCCCATTCGGCCCAAAGGTCCTCGATTTGGCGGTCAGAAGCTGGCTCAGCCGCGCCAGGGACCACGAACTCGCGCCCTTGGTTCGGCGGCGGGTCTCGGGCTGGCTCACCATCTTGCACCTGCGGCCGAGTTTCGGGTCCGACGCGAGGATGTGAGGAGCCCCGCACGCTCTTCCGCCCTGCCCTCAAGCGCTGATCGGTTCGCTCGCGGCCGCTAGGGGCCGCTAGGTTCGAAAACCCATGGTGCAAACCTCCGCGGCTGACCTTGCCTCCGAACCGCCGGCGACCCTCGCAGTGAGGCGGGTCGTGGCTGTGATGAACGCTGGTGCCGGCGCTTTCAGCCAGGCGCTCGCCGAGGACGTGCAGGCCGCCTTGTCGGCCGCCTTCGCGCAGCATGGTGTCGCGGCCGGAATCAAGTTCGTCGCGGGTGAGGACCTGCACGCGAGCGCCGAGGCGGCTCTCAAGCAGGCCAAACGCGGGGAGATCGACGCCATCGTGGTCGGCGGCGGCGACGGCAGCGTCCGCACGGTCGCGAGCGTGCTTGCGGACACTCATGTCCCGCTCGGGGTGCTCCCCCTCGGCACACTCAATCATTTCGCCAAGGACCTCGGCATCCCCTTGAAGATCGAAGAAGCGGCGGCGGCGATCGCCGGAGGCCATGCGCGCGTCATCGATCTCGCCGAGGTCAACGGCGAGACCTTCATCAACAACTCCTCAATCGGCATCTATCCCTACATGGTGATCGACCGCGAGCGGCGACGGGCCGCCCACAAGCTCGCCAAATGGATGGCCATGGTGCCGGCCTTCTTCCGCATGCTCCGCCACTTCCCGCGGCGGCGCTTGCGTATCAGCGCCAAAGGCTTTGCGCGGCCATACCGCACGCCCTGTCTCTTTGTCGGCAACAACGAATACGGCATGGAGCTCTTCACCTTCGGACGGCGCCGGCATCTCGATACCGGCGAGCTGTGGTTCTATGTGGTGAAGCCGCGCAGTCCCTTCGAGTTCTTCCTGATGGTCTGCCGCTTGTGCTTCGGCCACCTGGATCAGGCGCGCGACCTCGACACGTTCGGGCTGAAAGAGGCCGAGATCGGCGCCAAGACGAGCCGGCTGCCAGTGGCGCTCGACGGCGAGGTGAGGATCATGCACACGCCGCTGCGCTATCGTTCACGGCCCCGCGCGCTTCGCGTCATCGTTCCCCAGGCGCTGTCAGCGAAAGCGTCAGGGGTGCGCCGGTCCGAGTTACCGGCTTGAAACGGCAACGAATCGGCTATGCTGCAGCATGTTCTCTCCCGCACGCAGCAGTCACGCCAAGCGCAAGCTGATCGAGTTCACGCCCGAGATCTGGCTTGCGCTTGACTTGCTTGCCAAAGACCTGGGCATAAGCGTGCAGGCGCTTGCCGACGAAGCCTTCGCCGATCTCTTGCACAAGCACCGTCGGCCGACCTCGTTGAAGGAGGCGCTCCGGGAGAGCGCGCGGCGTTTGCCCGCCAACGACGACAGGCCGCCGCCGCCGCGGTGACGCGCGGCAACCTAGCTACCCAAAGCGACGCCTGCGCAGAATGGGGACGCCGATTTCGGTCTCTCCCACGATCTCGTGCGTGGCTCCAGGAGGCAAAGCGCCGTCAGCGCCGGCGCGCGCAGACTTGCCCTGTTCAACCAAGTCGTTGACATATTTGGTTGAAGCGGGATCGCTGGAGACGATCAAATCGGCCGAACCTGGCGGCGTCTTCTTCTTCATCTTGCGGCCTGAGCTAGAGCAGGATGCGGGAAAGTGGGACCGGTTTTCCGAAAGGAGCATGCGCAAACAAAATGACTGGAGCGTGATCTATCGCGTCTCAATTCCAGGCGATAGCGCTCCAGGTGCCCGGCCGGCTCTTACCAATGGCGGGGGCCCCAGTCAAATAGCGTGCGCTCCAGCCGAAAGGCCTTTCCCACTTTCTTCAGCGTGTGCGT
>DASYIU010000052.1:0-4454 GCA_035997285.1 Methyloceanibacter sp.
CTATTGAAATGGAGCCCCTGGCGACATCGCCAAGGGCAGCCTGAAGGCGGTGCCCGTGCCGGCGATCACCCCGCCCCTGGTGGTCCAAACGCCGGCGCCCGTGGTGGTCCATCCTGAGCCCCCGCCCCCGCCGCCACCTCCCCCGCCTCCGCCTCCGCCGACGGTACCAATTGATACCGCCCCAAGCATCAGGTGACGCGCCTCGTCTGATCCGCCCCTTGTCAGGAGGGTCGCGAGAACCCAGATAGGGTGTCCGCTCCGCGAGCCTGCGCTTTATCTGCCTTCTCGACCGGTTTGACCTCAATCATTTCATCATCGCTTGCTGAGCGCTAAGATTGCGTCTCGAGATCCTCTCGAAGCGGCAAGGTTGGCGTAATGCGTGACCCGAAAAATCAGATGTGGGCGGAAGCGTGCACCCTGCTCAAGCAGGCCGAGCAGCTCCATCGCCAGTTCTTCGAGCCTTCGCGCGAGGGGGCCTGCGCGGCCCGCTGGGAGCCCCCCGTCGACGTGTTCGAGACCGAGCGCCAGCTGTGGATCATCGCGGCGCTTCCTGGCGTCGCCCCTGAAGCCGTCTGCGTCGAGGTCGAGGGGCAGACGCTCCTCATCGCCGGCACCCGCCCCCTGCCATCGCCGGGCCGGAATGCCAATATAGTGAGACTGGAGATCCCCTACGGACGCTTCGAGCGGCGCATCCCGCTCTCGCCCCGCTTGCGTCTCTCCGAGCGGGAGCTCCTGCATGGTTGTCTCGTGCTCACCTTCACCAAGCTCGGTTGAGCCGAAACGCGAGTCACTGGTCATGAACGATAGAGAACACATCCCGCAATCCGCGGAAGCCCCGCAGCCGCCTCCTAAAGGGAGCGAACCGGCCGCTGCCGCATCGGCTGCGCGCCCCGCAGGCGATGCTACGCCTCACCCTGATCTGCCGCAGGGCGCCCTCATCCTGTTGCCAACGCGCAATGCCGTTCTGTTTCCCGGCATCGTCGCGCCGCTCGCGCTCGGCCGCCCGCAAACGATCGCTGGCGCGCAAGCCGCAGCCAAGGCCGACAAGGCGGTCGGCATACTGTTGCAGAGCGACCCCTCCGTCGAGAGCCCAGGCCCCGAGCATCTGCATCGCGTCGGCACGGTCGCCGAGATCTTGCGCTACGTGACCGCGCCCGACGGCAATCATCACCTCGTTGCCCGCGGGCAGCGGCGCTTCCGCGTGCTCGAATTCCTGCCAGGCTATCCTTACCTCGTCGCCCGCGTCGACGAGATCGGCGAGGCCGAAGTCTTCTCCACCGACATCGCTGCCCGCATGCACCAGCTGAAGGAACGCGCGCGGGAGGCGCTTTCGCTTCTGCCTAACATGCCGGCAGAGATTGCAAGCGCGGTGGAGCAAATCCAGTCGCCTTCGGCGCTGGCCGACTTCATCGCCAACGTCTCGGATCTGACGCCGGCCGAGAAGCAGGACCTGCTTGAGACCTTCGAGGTGTCAGAGCGACTCGACAAGCTGTTGCGCTATCTCGCCCAGCAGATCGAGGTGTTGCGGCTGTCGAAGCGGATCGGCGAGCAGACGCAAGAGTCGCTTGCCGGGCGCCAACGCGAGCACATCTTGCGCGAGCAGCTTCGTCAGATTCAGAAGGAGCTCGGCGAAGGCGACGAGGGCCAGGCTGAGATCGCCGAGCTGCGCGAGGCGATCGACAAGGCTGGCATGCCCGAAGAAGCCGAGAAGCAGGCGCGGAAAGAGCTGAGGCGCCTTGAGCGCATGCCTGACGCAAGCGCCGAGTACGGCATGATCCGCACCTATCTCGACTGGCTGATCGAGCTTCCCTGGTCCAAGGCCTCAGACGACCGAATCGACATTGCCGAGGCGCGCCGCATCCTCGACGAGGACCATTACGGCCTGTCCAAGGTCAAACAACGCATCCTCGAATATCTCGCGGTGCGCAAGCTGAAGCCCGAGGGCAAGAGCCCGATCCTGTGTTTCGTAGGCCCTCCGGGCGTCGGCAAGACCTCGCTCGGCCAGTCGATCGCGCGCGCCATGGGTCGAAAATTCGTCCGGCTCAGCCTTGGTGGCGTGCATGACGAGGCCGAGATCCGCGGCCACCGGCGGACTTATATCGGCGCGCTGCCCGGCAACGTGATCCAGGCGATTAGGAAGGCCGAGACGCGCAACCCCGTCATGATGCTCGACGAGATGGATAAGCTCGGCGCTAGCTTCCACGGCGACCCGTCTGCCGCGCTCTTGGAGGTGCTCGATCCCGAGCAGAATTCGACCTTCCGCGACAACTATCTCGCGGTGCCGTTCGATCTGTCCCGTGTCATGTTCATCGGCACGGCCAACGTGCTCGACCAGATTCCGGGGCCGCTCCGCGACCGCATGGAGATGATCGAGCTTCCCGGCTATACCGAGGACGAGAAGGTCGAGATCGCCAAGCGCTATCTCGTGAAGCGCCAGCTCGCCGCCACTGGCCTCACGCCCGAGCAATGCGAGATCACCGAGGAGACGATCCGCGCTATCATTCGCGACTACACGCGCGAGGCCGGCGTGCGCAATCTGGAGCGCGAGCTCGGCGCCATCTGCCATCGCGTGGCGATGGGCATCGCCGAAGGCAACACCGGTCGCGAGACGATCGCTGCGTCCGATCTGCACGGAATTCTAGGGCCCCGCCGCTTTGAGAGCGAGGTGGCGATGCGCACGAGCATGCCGGGCGTCGCCACCGGGCTCGCCTGGACACCGACCGGCGGCGACATCCTCTTCGTCGAGGCGGCGCGCGTGCCTGGCGGCGGCCGATTGATCCTTACCGGCCAGCTCGGCGAGGTCATGAAGGAGAGCGCGCAAGCCGCGCTCAGCTTGGTGAAGGCGCGCGCTGCGACGCTCGGCATCGACCCTGCCCTGTTCGAGAAGTCCGACATTCATGTCCACGTGCCGGCCGGCGGCATCCCCAAGGACGGCCCGAGCGCCGGCGTTGCCATGTTCACCTCGCTCGTCTCTCTGCTCACGGGCAGGACGGTCAGGAGCGACACGGCTATGACCGGCGAGATCTCGCTCCGCGGGCTGGTGCTGCCCATCGGCGGCGTCAAGAACAAGGTGCTGGCGGCGGTGCGCGCCGGCATCACCACGGTGATGTTGCCCGAGCGCAACAAGAAGGACTATGAGGACGTGCCGGAGGCGGCGCGCACCGCCGTGCGTGCGGTTTGGCTGTCGACGGTCGACGACGCTATCGCCGCGGCGCTCGAGCCCCTGCCCGTGTCAGAGCCGCGGGAGGCGCCAATCGTGTCCGACGACCAGCGCCGCGCCGCTGCCGGCTGATCAGAAGCTTCCTCGTTGCGTTTCATTGGTCTTGCGGGTCCGGCGCTGCGTTGATGAAGTCGTCGCGACTCCGTGGGCTGTGGGCCACGGCCAAGGACTGCCGATGCGCCTCAGCGGAAAAGGCCTCGCTGCGCGTATCGAGAATCCAGACTTGGATCTGGCGCAGGCCCATTGCGTGCATGCGTTCCCCCGAAGAACCTTGACCAGGATCAAAGGATTAGGATTTCAGGCCGTCCGGTTGCGCTCAAGGCCGGCGGCAACGGCGCTTGTGCAAGGACCGGCTGTTGAACTTCCTCTCGGGGTCCTTGAGGCCTATGATCTAGAGGTCATCGGAAAGCGACTTCATGCGACTCTTGCTTGGCATGATCTTCGGGGCGTTGCTGACCGTCGGGGGCGCCTACGTCGTCGATTCAAGCGCGGACGGCGTCGAGCAGCGTCCCATGGTGAACTGGGACGTGGTCGGGCAAAGACTGACTGAATTCACCGCGGATATGCAGGTCATGTGGCACGACTTCACGCGCCAGATGACCGGGCCACCGTAAGCCTCCCCGCCTCTAGAGCATGCCCCGGAAACGTGGGAACCGGTTTTCCGAAGCGATCATGCTTGCGATAGCGCTTTAAGGCAGGGGCAGCGCAGCTGGCGCTTTGACTTCGATGCCGGCAACCTCGCCCCGATTGAGAAAGACCCGCTCGCTTGGCGCCGCCACTGGCGCCTTTTCTTTCGGGCCCTTCGGGTGCGAGCTCGACTTTTCCGCCGCCGCCGCCCCCACCATGTTCATGCCGGTGAGGAATGCCGCCCCGCTCCCGATAACGAACGCAAGCGCAAAGAACAGCAGGACGCGCCGCAAGCTCGCCCGCTCCGGCGCCTCCATGGCTACAGTCCGGTTGACGTAAGCGAGAAACGAGCTGAGCAGCGCGGCAATGGCCCCGCCGCTAAAGAACATCATTGCGGCGGCGAATTTGGGATCGACCGTCGACTCGGGCGCCCTCCCCAAGATGGCAAGCAGCACGAGCGAAGCGGCCCCATTGAGCAGGACGAGAAAGGACAGCGCGCGGCCGGCGAACCGGTTTCGCTCCCTTTCGACGAAAATGGGGTCGAAGCGCGGATCGGACTGGCGAATCTGTTCTGGCGGCATGCTGCCCATCATCATCCCCGTTGCCG
>DASYIU010000053.1:0-1547 GCA_035997285.1 Methyloceanibacter sp.
CGGCATGACCTCGGCGATCTGGTGGCCGGCGGGCCGGCGTCCTTCCAGCAGCGCCGTCTTGAAGTCGGCCTCGCTCCACTTGCCGAGGCCGGTCTCCGGGTCGGGCGTGAGGTTGGACGCGGTGACATCGAACGGCGGCTCATTGAAGCGCAATCCGCCCGACAATGTCTTGTCGAATTGCGGCCCGTTCGGCCCCATCGGCGTGTGGCAGTTGTTGCACGTCATGATGCTATTGACGAGGTAACCGCCGCGCTCGGCCGGCGTTTGCCCTTGTGCCGCCGTCGCGCTCAGAGCCGCCAGCAAAGCCGCAAGCCCAACAAGTCCACTACGCTTCATTCCCAGCCTCCTGCACTTGCCGGCTTGCACCGGCATCAATCCCTCTCGCCCGGTCGCAAGATACCGTGTTCGAGGACAATGCCAACGGGTTATCACCAGGAAACAAGTAGCCGAGATCGCTCGCCCCACGAAAAAGAGCGGCGCAATGCGCCGCCCTTTATTTAGTCCCGGTGATGATCTTGTGCTCAGGCCGCCGCGGACGCGTCGGCGTCGGCCCTGCGCTCCTGCACGGGTCCGGAATCCAGACCCTTGGCCTCGACGTCGCGATCGACGAACTCGATCACCGCGACCGGAGCGGAATCGCCGTAGCGGAAGCCCGCCTTGAGCACGCGGGTATAGCCGCCGTGGCGATCCTTGTAGCGTGGGCCGAGCACCTCGAACAGCTTCTTGACCATCACGAGATCGCGCATCTCCGCGATCGCCTGGCGGCGTGCATGGAGGTCGCCACGCTTGCCGAGCGTCACCAGCTTCTCGACGATCGGACGCAAGTCCTTCGCCTTCGGCAGCGTGGTTACGATCTGCTCATGCTTGATCAGCGCCGCCGCCATGTTCGCGAACATGGCCCGGCGGTGCTCATGCTTTCGATTGAGCTTGCGGTGGGCTTTACCGTGACGCATCGCCGTCTCCTTTGGAGGCGAGGTTCAAAAGCCGGAGAGCAGCGATCGGAGACGAGCTCTCCGATGAGCAGCTTCCGGCCCGTGGCCCTCGACTCAGTAATGATCCTCGAAGCGCTTGGCCAGCTCGTCGATATTGTCGGGCGGCCAGCCCGGCACTTCCATGCCGAGGTGGAGCCCCATCTGGGCCAGCACTTCCTTGATCTCGTTGAGCGACTTGCGCCCGAAGTTCGGCGTGCGCAGCATCTCGGCTTCGGTCTTCTGAACGAGGTCGCCGATATAGACGATGTTGTCGTTCTTGAGACAGTTGGCCGAACGCACCGAGAGCTCGAGCTCGTCGACCTTCTTGAGGAAGGCCGGGTTGAAGGCAAGGTCGGGAATCGACTCGGTGATGACTTCCTTGCGAGGCTCTTCGAAGTTCACAAAGACGTTGAGCTGGTCCTGCAGGATGCGCGCCGCGTAGGCGACGGCGTCGTCGGGGCTCAGCGCGCCATTGGTCTCGATCTGCATCGTGAGCTTGTCGTAGTCGAGAATCTGGCCCTCGCGGGTGTTCTCGACCTTGTAGGAGACCTTGCGCACCGGCGAGAACAGGCTGTC
>DASYIU010000054.1:0-12461 GCA_035997285.1 Methyloceanibacter sp.
ACCAGGGAGGCAAAGATGCGTAAGCGACGGATCGCTTTGTTTTTGTGTGTGACCGTAGCGACGACAATTGCCGGAGTTGCGATGTGGAAGGCCGAGGCAACGCCTTTGACGGGAGCTACAGATTCGCTCGCTGTGATCAAGGGCTATTCGGCAATCCATAAGACAAGCTGCATGTTCGGCACGCCCCGCTGCCCGGCTGGCACCAAATGGGTTTGTACCAAGCATGCGGCCGCGGTGGGCACGGTCAAGAAGTGCGCTTGCAAGCCTTGTTAGCCTAAGCAGGCGGCTGCTGCGTCCCTCGTCCGCAAGAAGCAGACGGACTGCGAGCTCGCGTCCTCATGGACGAGGGATGGCAGAGTGTACGGGGGGGGCGGGACAAGTTTCGTTGCGCCTCCGGGCAAGTCTTCCGCTCTCCCCTTGTGGGAGAGCACGCGGCCTTTTCGATGCGCTATCGCTTCGCTGCTTGAGCGCCAATGGCGCGCGGTGAGGGGTAAGCGGCGAACACACTTGCGTGGACGCCGCGTCAGACAAGAATCACGCCTCACCGGTCCCGCCATGCGACTTGCGGGCGCGCCGCTCGAAAGCGCCGGCGCAAGATCGTGGCAGGAAGCCCTCTCCCACAAGGGGCGAGGGGAGCCCTTGCAATCGGCTTTGCCGGCCATATCTCTAATGCGCTGGTTCGCCAAACCCGATTCTTGAGGGGGAAAGCAACGTGAAGTGGCTCGTGATCCTGTTGCTGCCTGTCGCCCTTGCCGGGTGCATTACTGAGCAGAACTCGGCGCTTCCTATGGCGCTTGCCCCGAGTGATACCGCGCCGGCCTCATGCCTTGGCTATCCCGGCGCGCCCACGTTCGGCGATTGCAAGGCGCCAGCTGCTCTCTCCGCCTCGCAAGAGACCAAATAGACCCACAGCACTGTTGTTTTAGCCCGCTCTCCCCTTGTGGGAGAGCACGCGCGCCATTTGGCGCGCGGTGAGGGGTAAGCGGCGAAGCCGCGTCGGAAACAATCACCCCTCGCCCTTCCCGCCAGGCGACTTGCGAACGCGCCGCTGAAGCGCGCCGCGCGCAAGATCACGGCAGGAAGCCCTCTCCCACAACGGGAGAGGGGGAATGGAGTCCGCCAAAGCCCGTCAGGGCAGGCGGTCCAAGGGACCATCACTACGGCAGGTAGATGCCATCGGCTCGGCAGTAAAGCTTGACGGTGTCCTCCGCCTGCTCGTCGATGCCGACCCCGATCGGCAGGAACTGCGTGTGCGCGCCTTGCGGCCTGGCAAACATCCCCACAAACCGCTTTCCATTGACATAGCCGCACACCACGATCTCTCGCTCCGCGTTCATCGCGGCTCTGTAGGCGCGGCCAAAGCCGGGAGGGCCCAAGTCTTTCAGACCTTCGGCGACGCCCTTCTGCACCAGCTTGATCTGCGCTGAAGATAACGCCAGGGGGCGGGCCGGGCCCTTGAAGGACAAGTCCGGAGCATTGCGCTGGGCGAAGTACTCCGCGCGCTGCGAGGCGCCACCGCTCAGAGCCAGCACGGCAGCAACGACTGCGATCCGTGGCCACATCACCCTATCTCAGCCCCCAAAAGGTGAGGCCCAGATTTTACCCCCAAGCCGGCAGATCAAGCAGTGCTCTTTCGGTAACGATTGCGCTGGCGATGCGACCTTGGCAAAACCTGCTTGCAGGCCTGTAAAGCGTGGGAGGGGTTATGCGGCGTTGAAGGATCAGGGTCTTTGTCCTTGGAGCGGCAAGCCTGTTCCAGGCAAGCCTGCTCCCGCTTTTTGTCACGCCCGCTTACGCCGACTGCCAGGTGGGTTTCGGCCACCCATGGCGGGCATTGGCAGGGCGAAGCCTTGAGCATGTCTTAAGCCCTTGTGGCGCGGAGCGCAAATGAGCTCAAGGCGCAGAAGCGTTGGCGCTCGATCACGATGAAGGCCTACAAGGTCAAGCCCGACCCGTTCTTCAAGACGGTGCGGCCGGTGGTCTCGAGCGACGTGATCGTCGGGTCGTTCGTGACGGCGCGCACCTACACCATTTGCTTTACCGGCATCACCGTGCCTTATGTCTGCACCTCCGGCGCCCAGGTCTGCGGAAACTAGTTCATCAGTTTGCCGTGTGGCTGAGGCGGTGGTGCGAGGGCCGGATGACGGGCAACATTCGCCGCTTGGTGTCCCCGGCGAAAGGCTTCGGCAATCGCCGCTGCTACGTCACTGTTACCAATTGGATTGGCGTCCGGCACGTCCTCGCTGTCTCGCAAGGCTTCGAGCTTGGCTTCCGCATTGGAGTCGACCCTCATCCTCCCGTAAGGATGGGTAGAGCTCTCTACCAGTTGGTCTATCCGTCGCTGGAGGTGTTCCCTCCTGGAAAGCGTCTGAAACCGTTGACGCGAACTGACCATCACTTCTCCCTCCTCTTGACTCATGAACAAACCAGAGGGTGCGCCGGCTGCTAATCGGCAATCGGAGCATAAGAACCGTCTGCAACGGCCCCTTCGCCCTCCAAAGGATGGGTTCTGGCGGGAAGATAGAGTGTTAACCCCCGCTGCATCTTGAACGCGTCGGCTTGGCCAACGGTTCCGCCGTGCGGCTGAGGAGCGGTAGCTCGGCCTGGGTTGATCTGTTTTTTGGATCCGGCCAACGGCCTGCATCGGCCCTGTGTGCTAGCTCTTGCTCAACAGCGCTGCGCGCTCTTTCAGCAGCGCGTCGAGCTTCGCCTGCTGATCGGCGATGCGGTCGGCGTTGCGCGCTTCGTCGGCCGCGCCCGAATAGGCCGCCGCCTGCTCCTGAAGCTGGCGAAGATTGTCCTCGACGATCTGGATGCGCCGTTCGATGTCTGCAAGCGATGGTGCGTTGGCCATGATTGCCTCGACTGTAGGGGAGTCTTAGTCTCCGCCTTTTCCGGTGGACTTGGCAGTGATGTTGAACTTCGACACGCCCGCGCGCGCCACCCACATCTCCACGCAATTGCCCGGGCCGTCGGTGAACACCCAAGGATGGGTGGCAAAGGTGCTGACCGTGTAGCTCTGCCCTGGATTGAGGTTCGCGTAGGAGACCCACTTGCCGCTGAAATCGACCCACATCACGCCGCGATATTCGCCGCTCTTGTTGGCGAACGTGACCTTGAGCGGCGTGTTGGAGTTCTGCGACTTGACCTTGTGCGAGCAGGACGCCGCTTGCGCCTCGGTGACCGATACGATCGCCGCCAGTCCCAATGCGGCCAAGACGATCATCGACGCAAACAAAGATCTCGGCATGTGCTTTTCCCCCAGACGATCGGTTTCGCGGCCGCCACACTACGCGTTTGGGCGCGGCCAGGGAAGCAAAGGCCTCCTCCCGTACAAGGGGGGAGGGGGGATTGTGCTGCGGCGCCTCTTGCTCCATCCCTCCCCTTGATGGGGAAGGTGGCGCGCTCTTTTGAGCGGCCGGGTGGGGTGAGTTTTCCGATGCGTTAACGCTTCGCTGCTTGAGCGCGATGGCCTGCGCTGCCCTGCAATTAGACATGGGTTCTCCTTACCGCGGCGCATGCAGGCGTCCGGGTCATGAATGTTCCCCCGCAATGAGGGGGATGGCGCGCCGAAAAGCGCAAACCTATGGCTCCGCATCCGTTGCCGGATGCGGCGGGCGCCTCTCGGCGCGCCAATCACGGACGTCTGTTCGGCATCGGGCCGCGCTTCCGTTGGATATCGCGCTCAAGTAGGCCGAAGGCCGGTAGCGCAACACCCATTGTGTCAGCCAGCTCCTGGCAGGGACTCCTAGTGGTCCCGGGCGGAGCCCCGATGCCGCCCGAGTGCCGGCTATGCGTCAGCCGGCGCGCGGGCGCCGCACCTCGGCTCGCTATCTGCGACGCCTCGCGAAGAGCGCCCCTCAACGGCCGAGGTGATGCGGAGTGTAAGCGCGCTGCGAGGCGCGGGGATAAGCAGCGCAGAGCAATGATGAGTTGATCCCCTCTCCCCCTTGTGGGAGAGGGCTTTCCGCCGCGATCTTGCGCAGCAAGTCGTTTGGCGGGAAGGGTGAGGGGCGAATTGTTTCCGACGCGGCTTCGCCGCTGACCCCTACGGCTCTCCGTTCTCTAGGGCCGGGGCAAAGGTTTGTCCGAACGGGGCTTGGCGGAGGGGAAATGTTGAGTCATGCTGAGGGGGTGCTGGCCCGAGGCTCAGTCTAGCCAATCGGCCGGAAGGTGCCATGACTGAAGGAGCGCCCGCGGGAATCACCAACACGGGCGCGGCAGGAGAAGCTGAAATGGGCAGCGTGAACCCTCCCAACAACCGGGACTACAGCCACAAGACTCGCATTGACCTGAACCAATCCTACCAAGTCGCTTACTGGAAAGAGCGGTTCGGCGTCTCGGAGCAGGAATTGAGCGAAGCGGTGCTGGCCGCCGGCGCCTTGGCAATAAAAGTGGAAGAGTACCTCAAGTCCAAGGATGCTCGCTAAGCCCGCTTGGGCGGTCGACTATTAGATCGCCGAGCCTGAGTTCAAGGTCTCTCCTCGCAATCAAACGGCTCGCCTCGGCGAGCAGGACAACCACGCATGAGGACTCCCATGACCGGCAATCGGATGCGCGCCTTCGCTCTCGCCACAGCTGTCGCTACCCTCTGTTTCGCTCCGCCCGCACTTGCGGCCAAGTTCGACGGAAGCTGGAACATGGTCCTCACCACGACCAACGGCCATTGCGGCGTGATCAAGATTGGCATGGCCGTCAACGGCGGCCACATTTCTGCGACGGGCGGAAAATTCGTGATGCACAAGATTTCCTTGGCCGGGCTCATTTCCGGCTCTGGCGCGACCAAGATCAATGGCGTGGCCGGCCCGCGCCTGGGCAAGGGGATCGGACGGTTCACGAAGGCCAAGGGCAGCGGCAAGTGGGACGGGACCGGCCCCTCAGGTGTCTGCTCAGGCTATTGGGTCGCCGATCGCGCTTGAGGCACGTTACCATCATGCCCGGACGCCACGATGAGGCCTTGCCACGTTCAAAGCATGGGCCCTAGTCCTCGAAACCGGCAGGCGACAGAATGGTGCTTTCTCGAAAAGGATTCTCAGCAAACCCAAAAAAGTATTCACCGATGGCCTCTCCGACATCGCGATCCTTGATCGATGAGCGACCGTCCATGTCCAAGTCTCCCTGGATAATGCCCGCAGAGGACAATGCTGAAATAGATACCTCGTCCAATGCCCACTCGCGGTTCGGCGCCATAGGACCCACGACGCTGTAATCAACGAAGCGTGCCGTCCATCGAACCAGCCTTTCCAAGCTTTGGCGAGCAACGTCCGGCAAATCTCGGACGGTCTCTAAAAGCGCAGTCTTTTTCTGCTCCCGCTGAGTTCTAGCTTGAGCGAGCGTGGGTGCAATCTCACGTACCAAATATTCGACGATGACCAAATGCGTCAGGTACTCGAACCAGGCAAAGGTCGGGACGAATGAGGTTGAGCTGGTTAGCGCGAGAGCGTGCATCGCGGCCCTGGCGTTTGCACGGTCGGAGATACCCACTTCGACATGCGCTGGAAATGATGCGCCGGTGTGAGCGAACGCTGATCGCGCATCATAGGCTTTACGCAGGAACCGCAAGTCCCAAGTTATAAAACACAGCTCTCCAATTGCTTCGAGGTTCCGACCGTTGATTTCGGGCAGTTTTAGAAACGCGACATCGGGCGGGTCGCCCTCTTTTCCATTCCAACACATGAGCCGGTCGGTGTGGTTTAGATTCAGTCTGTAATTTTGGAATGACGGTCGGACACCCGGGAAACGAACGAGACCAATAGCCTCGTTCGTTGCGATTGGATTGAGAACATGTCCAGCTGTCAGAATTCCGTAAGTCTTGCCAAGCTTGGCGAAGATGCCTGTACCGGCGGGCTCGGCGAACTCGATCCCGTCAATGCGTGTGAATCTCAAAAAACCGACACTGTGATCACAAACCGGCTGGGTGAAGGAATCATCGAGCGCAAACTTTACTTCTTGATCTTTACCCCCAGCCATCACTCCGCAGCCTCGGCCGCGCGCTTGGCTTTGCTGCTCGGGCGGCGCTTCAGCACCTGCCTCAGATATTGGCCCGTATAGCTCTGCGGCGTGGCGGCGATGTCCTCGGGCGTGCCGACCGCCACCACATGGCCGCCGGCGTCGCCGCCCTCGGGGCCGAGATCGACGATCCAGTCGGCGGTCTTGATCACTTCGAGATTGTGCTCGATCACCACCACGGTGTTGCCCTGGTCCACCAGCTCGTGCAGCACCTCGAGCAGCTTGGCCACGTCATGGAAGTGCAGGCCCGTAGTGGGCTCGTCGAGAATGTAGAGCGTGCGCCCGGTGGCGCGTTTAGACAGCTCCTTCGACAGCTTGATCCTCTGCGCCTCTCCGCCTGACAGCGTGGTCGCCTGCTGCCCGACATGGATATAGCCGAGCCCCACGCGCTTCAGCGTCTCCATCTTGTCGCGCACGCTCGGCACCGCCTTGAACAGATCGGCGGCCTCCTCCACCGTCATGTCGAGAACGTCGGCGATCGACTTCCCCTTGAACTTGATCTCCAGCGTCTCGCGGTCGTAGCGCTTGCCCTTGCACACGTCGCAGGTGACGTAGATGTCGGGCAGGAAATGCATCTCGATCTTGATGACGCCGTCGCCCTGGCAGGCCTCGCAGCGCCCGCCTTTGACGTTGAAGGAGAAGCGCCCCGGCTTGTAGCCGCGCGTCTTGGCCTCGGGCAGCTCGGCGAACCATTCGCGGATGGGGGTGAAAGCGCCGGTATAGGTGGCGGGATTCGAGCGCGGCGTGCGCCCGATGGGGGACTGGTCGATGTCGATGACCTTGTCGAGCTGCTCAAGGCCATCGATGGCCCCGTGCTCGCCGGGAATTTCGCGCGCGCCGTTCAGCTTGCGGGCGACGGCGCGATAGAGCGTCTCGACGAGGAAGGTTGACTTGCCGCCGCCCGAGACGCCGGTGACGGCGGTGAACAGGCCGAGCGGAATATCCACGGTGATGTCTTTGAGGTTGTTGGCGCGCGCGCCGATCACAGACAACCGCCGGCCCCTGGTGGGCTTCCGCCGTGCCTTAGGCATCGGGATCTGCCTGAAGCCGGTGAGATATTGCCCGGTGAGGCTGTCAGGGTTGGCCATCACCTGCTCTGGCGTGCCTTCTGCCACCACCTCGCCGCCATGCACGCCGGCGCCTGGCCCCATATCCACGACATGGTCGGCGGTGAGGATGGCCTCCTCGTCATGTTCCACAACGAGGACACTATTACCCATGTCACGAAGTGACTTCAGCGTCTCCAGCAGACGCGCGTTGTCGCGCTGATGCAGCCCGATCGAGGGCTCGTCAAGCACATAGAGCACGCCGGTGAGGCCAGACCCAATCTGCGAGGCAAGCCTGATCCTCTGGCTCTCGCCGCCTGACAGAGTGCCGGAGGCGCGCGCCAGAGTGAGGTAATCGAGACCGACATCATTGAGGAACGCGAGCCTTTCGCGGATCTCTTTCAGGATGCGCGCGGCGATCTCGTTCTGCTTCGCCGTGAGCTTGGCCGGGAGGTCCTCGAACCAGCTCCCCGCCTGGCGAATAGACATCTCGGTGACCTGGCCGATATGCAGGCCGGCGATCTTCACGGCAAGAGCCTGCGGCTTCAGGCGATAGCCCGTGCACGCCTCGCAAAACTGGTCCGACTGATAGCGCGACAGCTCCTCGGTCACCCACGCCGATTCGGTCTCGCGCCAGCGCCGCTCGATATTGTTGATCACGCCCTCGAACGGCTTGGTGGTCGAGTAGTGGCGCACGCCGTCGTCATAGGTGAAAGTGATCTCGTCCTCGCCGGAGCCATGCAGCACCACTTTGCGGAAATCCTCCGGCAACGACTTCCATGGCTTGCTCATGGGCTGGCGATAGGCCCGCGCCAGAGCCTCCAGCGTCTGCTGGTAATAGGGCGAGGTGGCCGAGGTGCGCGCCCAGGGCGCGATGGCTCCGCGCGCGAGGCTTAGGTTCTCGTCGGGCACCACGAGGTCGGGCTCGAAGAACAGCTCGGTACCGAGCCCATCGCAAGCCGGGCAGGCGCCATAAGGATTGTTGAAGGAGAACAGGCGCGGCTCGATCTCCTCGATGGTGAAGCCCGACACCGGGCAGGCAAACTTCGCCGAGAAGATGATCCTCTCCGGTGCCGCCTTGCCCTTCGCGACGGCGCTTCGCGCCTCCAGGGTGAGGCGCCGATTCCTCATCCTGAGGAGCGGCCGCAGGCCGCGTCTCGAAGGAGGGGGCCCGTCGCGGGTCGGCGAACTCGGCGATGACGATGCCGTCGGCGAGCTGCAGCGCCGTCTCGAAGGAATCGGCGAGCCGCGCGCTCATGTCGGGCCGCACCACCACGCGGTCGACCACCACGTCGATATCGTGCTTCACGTTCTTGTCGAGAGCAGGGACCTCGGCGATCTCGTGGAACTTGCCGTCGACCTTCACCCGCTGGAAGCCCTTCTTCTGCAGCTCGGCGAAGTCCTTGCGGTATTCGCCTTTCCTCCCGCGCGCGATGGGCGCGAGAAGATAGAGCCGCGTGCTTTCGGGCAGCGCCAGCACGCGGTCGACCATCTGGCTCACGGTCTGGCTCTCGATGGGCAGCCCCGTCGCCGGCGAATAGGGGATGCCGACGCGCGCCCACAGGAGCCGCATATAGTCGTAGATCTCGGTGACGGTGCCGACCGTGGAGCGCGGGTTGCGCGAGGTGGTCTTCTGCTCGATGGAGATGGCCGGCGACAGACCCTCGATATGGTCGACGTCGGGCTTCTGCATCATGTCGAGGAACTGGCGCGCATAGGCCGACAGCGACTCGACATAGCGCCGCTGCCCCTCGGCATAGATGGTGTCGAAGGCGAGCGAGCTTTTCCCCGAGCCCGAGAGCCCGGTGATGACCACCAGCCTCTCGCGCGGCAGGTCGAGCGAGATGTTCTTGAGGTTGTGCTCCCGCGCGCCGCGGATGGAGATGAATTTGGAGGTCATTCTGTCTGCAATGTCGGCGTGGCCGGGCGGTTAGACAAGGCCCGCAAAGGCTTATCCCCCATGGACAAGACCGGCAAGGGTGGCCCGCAGCCCTAGTTGGCTGGAGAAGGCCCGACGTCTGGCTCAACCTCTCCCCGGTGGGGAGAGGTCGCGCCGCAGGCGCGGGTGAGGGGATCAACAAACCCAGCTCTTCACCCCTCGCCCCATCCCTCTCCCCGCGAGAGGGAGGAATTTGCCTCGCCGCTAAATCAGCGCGAGCTTTTTGAGGCGGGCGCGGATGGCGCCCGGCTTGCGGCCGAACGCTACGGCGATGGCGTCGATCGTCTCACCGGCCGCGTGCCGGCGGCCCAGATCGAGATCTTCGGCCATGGTCCAGGGCGCATAGGCCTTGGCGTGGGTCGCCCGCATGGCATCGAGCGCCGCGCCTTGTGGCGTCCACGGCATGTGCGGCCGGGCCGGCTCGCCCGTCGGCCGGACGGGCTTGGCGGCGCTGGCCGCGACGAAGGCCTGTTGCCTTCGCGCGAGCGTGGCACCATCCGCTTTCGCGGCGCTGCGAGCGGCCTCTGATGCGGCGCGGAACTCGGCGTCCTTCTCGACCGCAAGCGGATGCACGCGAAGCGCCCGCTCGTTCAGGCCGAGCAGATGCAAGCCCGACAGCTCACGCAGCCGCGACAGCGCGACATAGCCCTGGCCATATTCGAAGGCGCGCGAGAGGTCGATCACCGCCGCGTCGAGCGACATGCCCTGGCTCTTATGCACGGTGATCGCCCAGGCTAGCCTGAGCGGCACCTGCGTGATGCTCGCGCGTTCCTTGCCGCCCTCGTCGATCTTCCATTTGGCAGGCTCAGCCAGGATGCGGCGGCCAGAGCGCGTTCGCACCATGGCATGACCGTCCGCCGCGTCAAACTCCTCCACGATCCCGAGCGTGCCGTTGACGTAACGGCCGGCCGGATCGTTCTTGGTGAACATCACCACCGCCCCTTGTTTCAGCACGAGAGCCTCCGGCGACAGGCATCCCCGTTTCAGCGCCCGCACGAACGGGTCGGGCCCTCTGGCAACCATGCTGAACCCATGTGTCTCGCCGCCAAGCTTGGCGAGCTCGCGCTGGTTGATCTCGTCGACGGCGGCGTTATGGGTGAAGAGGCGCGTGCATCCTTGCGGCAGCCGGTCCCGGTCGATCGTCCGCGCGGCGAGACGCTCGCGATGGATGCCGAGGCAGGCGTTGTCGCGGATGGCGGCGAGCACCTCCAGAAACGGCTTGTCGCTTTGCCGGTGCTGCTCGGACAGATAGCAGACCGTCGGCGCAAGGTCGCGCCAGGCGGACGAGGCATGGGCGAACTCCGCGCCATACGCGTCGGCCCCGTCGAGTGGCAGCATGCCGTGCTCCGTGCTGCGGCGGACCACCGGCGGCAGCTGGAAGAAATCGCCCACCAGGACCACCTGTATGCCGCCGAAGGGGGCCGTGCTTCCCCTGATGTGGCGGCAGACCGCGTCCACCAGGGTCAGGCTGCGCGCCGGCAGCATCGAGATCTCATCGATGATCACGGCATTGGTCCGCTCGATGCGGGCGGCGAGACGCCGGTTGGCGGCGAGCGTGTCGAGATCGCGCCGTGTCAGCGCCTCGCGCACCCCGATGCCGCTCCAGGCATGAATGGTGACGCCGTGCCCGTGAGTGGCGGCGATGCCGGTCGAGGCGGTATAGGCGAATTCCACGCCCTGCCGCTGGAGCCCCTGAAGATAGCGATTGACCGTATGGGTCTTGCCGCTTCCGGGCTGGCCGGTGAGGAAGATGCTGGCGCCGGTCTTGAGCAGGGCCAGCGCCTCGTCTTGGGTCATGCTCTAAGCCTTATTCTCGTGAACGCGCGGCCCCAAGGGGAGGGACTTGCGCCGATCGGTAAAAACTGCGTGGGCTGGCCTCGACCGGAAGGAGAAAGGGTGACGGCGTTCGAATCGCAGTGCATAGATGCGCCCCCGATGAAGATCACCCGCCCCCATCTCGCCGCCGTCGTCGGCATGATCGCCGCCGCGGCGCTCGCGCTGTACCTCATGGGCCATCCGCTCATCTGCAAATGCGGCTACGTGAAGCTCTGGCACGGCGTCGTGCTGAGCTCGGAGAACTCCCAGCATCTCACCGACTGGTACACGCCCTCCCACATCATCCACGGCTTCATCTTCTATGGGCTGCTTTGGCTCGTGTCCCGCCGGGTCCCGATATCGTTCGGGACGCGGCTCGTGCTTGCGGTCGCCATCGAGGCCTCCTGGGAGGTCATCGAGAATTCGCCCTTCATCATCGATCGCTACCGCGAGGCGACCATCTCGCTCGATTATTTTGGCGACAGCGTCATCAATTCGGCGAGCGACATCCTCTTTATGATCGTGGGCTTCTATCTGGCGGCGAAGATGCCGATCTGGCTGACCGTGGCCATCGGCGTCGCGCTCGAGCTGTTCGTCGGATACATGATCCGCGACAACCTCACCCTCAATGTCGTGATGCTGCTTTGGCCGCTCGATGCCGTGCTGCAATGGCAAGCGGGAAGATGAGCTCCGTCAGAGCGGGACGCGGATGCCGAACACCATAAACAGCACGAGCCAGGCATAGACCGCGACGGTCGGATAGAAGGTGATGCCGAAGCCGAAGGCGCGGACATAGGGATTGAAGTGGTAACCGAGCCAGAACAACGCGCGGCCCAGCACGAACAGGATGGTGAGGATGATCAGGGTACGCGCCTCCTCGAGCGGGCAATAAAGCGCGAGCGCGGCGTTGCCGATGAAATAGAGGATGAACTGCTCGAACGTGTTGAGGATGAAGCGGGTGTTGATGTCGAGGGCCGAGTTGGGCTTGGCCGTGCGCCCGACCCACATATTGGGATCGAGTCGTTGGGCGGCGACGATGCAGATGCCGATCACCGCCGGCAGGATGGCGAACATCGCGTCCTTGATGACGAGGGCGATGCGATCGCCGAGGGTCCAGTCAAGCGGCACCCAATGCCAAAAGAG
Source organism: Methyloceanibacter sp. (assembly GCA_035997285.1). Lineage (GTDB taxonomy): Bacteria > Pseudomonadota > Alphaproteobacteria > Rhizobiales > Methyloligellaceae > Methyloceanibacter. The sequence goes on from DASYIU010000054.1 coordinate 11,953, forward strand.
CTTGGCTAAGCCGAAAAACAGGGCCGAGAAGACCCAGTTCCCGACGAGGACGAAAATGAACGGCAACTGCCGCGTGGTGAAGCCGAAATGCTGCGTGCGGGGGTCGCGGCGCTTCGCCACCCGGCGCTTCGGTGCTTGTCGTTCCTCGATGGACCGCTGCATGTTTCCCTCGTCCAAGCTTCAGGCGAGCCACCCCCTTGAGGCCGGACGCGCTGCCAGAAAACCCCGTCTCGTGATTGTCTTCCTAAGGCATAGGGCGCGCGGGGGAAAACCTCAAGATGCGAGGCTGGACGATCGGGAACAAAACATGTACAAAATTCCGATTGCCTCTGGCCTTCGCCCTGGCCTGTGGACAGGCTGGACAGGGGCTCTGCCGTCTGGCGGGTGGCGCCTTGCGGGCGGTAGACTGGACTAAACGCTGTGGAATTGCGCGGGGGAGGTTCGTTACATGGCCGGATCGGTCAACAAAGTCATCCTGATCGGCAATCTCGGAGCCGACCCTGAAATCC
>DASYIU010000055.1:0-3126 GCA_035997285.1 Methyloceanibacter sp.
GTTCACCGACGAGGGTGGACAGGGGACGATCGTGGACCGCGACGCGAACAAGAAGGACCGCCGGCGGAAAATGTCAGGCGCAGACAAGAAAATGGACCAAGCAGAGAACGGGGCCGTTGGCACGTTAGGCGAAGCATCCCCGGGGGCAGAACTCGACAACGGTCTCTCCCCTAACCTGCAAGCTCACATCGGTCGCCATGTTCGGGCGGTCTTTGACGAAGTCGCGCGAGAGCCCATACCGGAGCATCTCCTACGGCTGCTGAAGGATCTTGAGCGAAGCGGAGACAAATAGCTTGCCGCGAAAAGTGTCTGCGAGCCTGCGAGACTCCCTCGTGGCCGAAATGGGTAGCCTTCGCGCTTTCGCCGTGTCGCTGTGCGGCGACAAGGAGCGAGCGGACGACCTCGTCCAGGAGACCCTGTTCAAGGCGTGGAACCATCTCGATTCATTCAAGGAAGGGACCAACCTCAAGGCTTGGCTCTTCACCATCCTGCGCAACACCTATTTCTCTGAGCGGCGCAAGCGAAGGCGCGAGGTGGAGGATGCCGACGGGACCTATGCCGCGCGCCTTGCTACCCATCCCGAGCAGCACGGCCACATGGACTTACAGGATTTCCGCGCCGTGCTGGTGCAACTGCCCGACGATCAGCGCGAGGCGCTGGTCCTGGTGGGGGCCGCAGGCTTCTCCTATGAAGAGGCGGCCGATATCTGCGGCTGCGCCGTCGGCACCATCAAGAGCCGCGTCAATCGCGCGCGGAACCGGCTGGCCGACATGCTCGGTCTGTCTGAGCTGGAGAGCGGGCAGGCCAAAGAGCGCCTCGGCATCAAGACCGCCTGAGCGCGTCAACGGTTTTGGCCCTTTACCGATCGTTGCGACGCTGGTTTATTCTCCCAGAGAGGAACGCTTCAGGCGCTTGCGCCGTTATCTCCCGAACCGGAGTCTTCAACAATGACACTCGCAGCCATGGACCTCGACAAAGCCATGCTTGACCCCAACTCGGTCTTCCATGCGCCCAACGACGTGCTCGGCGTCCCCGGCCTCTCGCCCGAGGAGAAGAAGCAGATTCTCGTCCGTTGGGAGGCCGACGTGGAGGCCTTGCTCAGGGCGACCGAGGAAGGCATGCCTCCTGCCGATCAGCCCCGCAGCCCGGCGGAGCTCCTCCGCGCCGTGCACGAAGCCATGCAGTTGCTCGATCGCGACACATCGCCTGCGCGGTGCTGCTGCTAGCCGGCAGCCTCGCGAAACCCTCTACCGTCTCTGAAGCAAGCCGCCCGGCACCGGAACACCGGCGCCGTTTCGCGCGTTGCAGAAGGTCCCAAGAAAAACCTCGAAGAAAGGACCGACCTGATGCCCACCGCCAAGCTCACTGCCACCGAAGCGCGCCAGGGAACGGGCCCGCGGGCGATGTTCTGGGTGCTGATGGCCTCGCTTACTCTTGCGGTGATCGCGGGCCTCTTGCTTGGGCTGGGATAGATTTCGCTTCCCTGGAGCGGCCCCCCCTTGATTAGGCGGCGCCGAAAACAAATCTATTGGTTAAGGGAATCTTACCGTGAGGCTGGACGGTGGCCCGCGCGTTGCAATCCTTCAAAATGACGCTGATCGCCCTGATTGCCGGCGCGATGATGCTTGCGCCAGCGGCCAGCGCCGTCGCCAACCCTCTCGAGCCGCGAGAGAATTCCTTCCAAAACGCCATCGATAGCCTCACGGCCTACCTCAAGGCGGAAACCAACGAGGCCGTGGCGGCGGGTGCGAGGGTCGCGCGCGACAATAAGGCCACGCTCGACGCGGCCAAAGCTAATATTGATGCTACGATCTCAGCCTTGAGCGAGACGTTAAGCGGCCGGAAAGCGATCCTGGAGACACTCGGCCCCGACGCGGCAGCGATGGGCGAAGCGTGGAGGCAGACGGCCGTCGAGTCCTGGGCGAAGATGCAGCAATCCGCTGCCGATGCGCTCGACTGGATCGCAGCCTGGATGCGCAACCACCCTCTCTCCGACGAGCACGAGACCCCCGTTTGACCCCTTCCAAAAGAGTGAGGCGAGACATGCAGAACGATCAGCCCCGAGGCGAATCCCCAGCAGACAAGGAATGGTCCAAATTCGAGCGCGACCTCGACACTTTGGGCCGCCAGCTCGCCGAATTGCAAGTTCACACCGCTTCGCTCGGCAGCCATGTGGTGGCGAGCCTCGAAGCGCGCTTCCAGGATGTGAAGGACCGCGCCGCGAGCTTTAGGCAGGCGACGGAAGCCCAGCTCGATCAGGCGCGCCAAACCGCCTGGAAGCAGGCGAGAGAAGCCGAGGGCACCTTCAACGAGGCGCGGGTGCGCTCCACCGAGGCGGCTCGTGAGGCCGCGCGTCAGGTGTGGGAGCGATCCCAGCCGCTCCGCCAAGGAGCCCGCGACGTGGGCGACGGCCTGGTGCGCGCCTGGTCCGAATTGCGCGCCTCTTTCGGCAAGGCCGCCGGCCGGCTTCATACCGAGGAGCACGGCACCACGAGCCCAGCCCCTGCTTCAAGCGACGAGCGCCGCGAGCTGCCTTAGGCGCTGGCCCCCACACTCAGCAGCTTCGCCTCCTCCTGCGCAGGCTGCATGAGCTCGGCGTGGATGAGTCCCCGCACCGAATTGCCGAGATAGATGCGGTCGGCGCTCAGCAGGTCTTGCGGGCTCAGCACCGCCTCGCTCGCCGCCGCCCGCGGCAGATCGAGCAGCTCCTCGCGCAGCGTGCCGGGAAGCAGCCCGCAGGCGAGCGCCGGCGTGAACAGCCGCCCGTCGAGCTCGATGAAGAGCGTGGTGCGCGTGCCCTCGGTGAGCTCGCCCTTCTTGTTGAGGAAGATCACCTCGTCGCAGCCGGTCAGCGCCTTCTGCCGCTCCATCTCGCGGTCGTAGAACTGCCGCCGCGTGGTCTTGTGGTAGAAAAGAGGGTCCTTCTCGTCGAGGCGCTGATCGGAGATCACGAAACGCCACACCGTGTCCTTGGTCGGCAATACGATCGCGGTGGAGGTGACGGTGAGGCTGCCATCCTCGGCAAGCAGGAGCCGCACCATGGCGACCGGCGCCTGCACCCGCCCAGCCTCGGCCTCGAGCGCGGCAAGCACCGCCTCGCGGGAGAAGGGATAGCCGAAATGATCG
>DASYIU010000056.1:0-17407 GCA_035997285.1 Methyloceanibacter sp.
AACGACGCAGGCGTCTCCCACGCCGCGGGCTACGATGTTTCCAGCAAGGCCGTGGGAGCGGCCCAGACCCTCCCGTGGAGATCGGAGCGGCTTCACGTTGTGCATCGAATGCCCGGTGAGGGTGTTCCCGACCTCTCCGGCGCGGATTATGTCACACTCTGCGACGTGCTTCATCACGTCCCTGCCGAAGCCAAGGCATCCTTTTTGAAGGACATCACCGAGAAGATGCGTCCGGGAGCCGTACTGGTCTTGGTTGATATCGATGCCAGCCGGCGTGGCGGATCCTGGATGAACCAACTGCATGATCTCATCGTCAGCCATGAGTGGGTCGACCCCGTGACCGCTCACGTCGCACGATCGATGCTGCAACAGGCAGGGTTGGTCATCCGCGAGGAGTCGTTCGTGAGATCCCTTTGGTATCCCCACTATCTCATTCTCGCCGAGAAACCTTCGGTCCCGAGCGCGGCGCTGGCCAAACCATGTCGGCCGCACCGTGTTGAGGTCTAGCGGCGGGCGGCGAAGAAGGCTTTGAGCAGCGCAGAAGCGCGTGCCTCGCCGAGGCCGCCGATCACCTCGGGCGCGTGATGGCAGGTGGGCTGCTGGAAGAAGCGCGGCCCGTGCTCGACGGCGCCGCCTTTCGGGTCTGGCGCGCCAAAATAGAGCCGCCTGATGCGGGCTAAAGAGATTGCCGCCGCGCACATGGCGCACGGCTCGAGCGTGACATAGAGGTCGCAGTCGACCAGCCGTTCGCTGCCGAGCTCGGCGCAGGCCTGCCGAATGGCGAGCAGTTCGGCGTGCGCCGTTGGATCACGCAGGGCAAGCGTGCGGTTGCCAGCGCGCGATATAATCGCACCGTCAGGACCGACGATCACCGCGCCGATCGGCACCTCGCCGAGGTCGCGCGCGGCTTCGGCCTCAGCGAGGGCGAGGTCCATCGGCCGCTTGCTTGGCTCCGTCACATCTGCAAGCTTCACCTTCATCATGAGTGGCAAAGTGGGCGGTAAGGGCAAGGGGGGTCAAGGGCCGCGAAAGGGCAAGGCAAACGCGCCCGGGCCAAAGGCGTTCGCGCCCAGGACGCCAGCGACAAGGATGCCAGCGCCAAGGCCACCAGTGGCGAGGCCGCAAGAGCCCATGCGCATCGCCAAGGCAATGGCGCATGCCGGGCTCTGCTCCCGCCGCGACGCCGAGAGGTGGATCGAGGCAGGCCGCGTCGCCGTCGACGGCAAGGTGCTGACCACCCCCGCCCACGTGGTTGGTCCAGGCGACAAGATCGCGGTCGATGGCAAGCCGCTGCCCCAAGCGCAGGCGCTGCGGGTGTGGCGCTATCACAAGCCGAAAGGCCTCGTCACCAGCCACAAGGACCCGCAAGGGCGCAAGACCGTGTTCGAGGCGCTGCCGCCAGAGCTGCCGCGAGTTGTCTCGGTGGGGCGGCTCGACCTCAACACAGAGGGACTGCTTCTCCTCACCACCGATGGCGCGCTGGCGCGACACCTGGAGCTCCCAAGCACAGGCTGGCTCAGGCGCTACCGCGTGCGCGCCCATGGCCGCGTGACCCAAGAGGCGCTCGATACCTTGCGCGACGGCGTCACGATAGACGGCGTCCATTACGGCCCGGTGGAGGCGCGGATGGACCGCGAGCAGGGCGCCAATCTGTGGCTCACGCTTGGCTTGCGCGAAGGCAAGAACCGCGAGGTCAAGCGGCTGGCCGAGCATCTTGGGCTCGTCGTCAACCGTCTGATACGCGTCTCCTTCGGGCCGTTTGCTCTCGGCGAGCTTGCGCCGGGCACGGTGGAGGAAGTGAAGCCCAAGGTGCTCGTCGATCAGCTCGGGGCAAAGCTTGCCGGAGAGTTCGGTCTCCGCCGCGGTCAGCTCGACCGGCAGGCGACCCACAGAAAATGAGCGCGCGTCGATGCGCATAGTGGCGGGCAGGTTCAGGGGCGCGAGGATGGAGGCGCCGAAGGGACTGTTGACGCGCCCGACCTCGGACCGCGTGCGCCAGGCCCTATTCAACGTGCTTGAGCACGGGGCCCCACGTTTCGAATTCGAGGGCGCCCGCGTGCTCGACCTGTTCGCAGGCTCCGGCGCGCTCGGCCTCGAGGCCCTGTCGCGCGGGGCGCGCTATGCCGTGTTCATCGAAGACGACGCGGCGGCGCGGGGCGCGATCCGCCGCAATGTCGAGGCCTTGGGGCTCACCGGCGTCACCAAGATCTGGCGGCGCGACGCGACCAAGTTCGGTCCGGCCGGCACGCTTCTCCCCTTCGCTCTCATCTTCTGCGATCCGCCCTATGGTCAAGGTCTCGGGGAACAGGCGCTCGCTTCAGCGGTTGACGGGGGGTGGGCGGATAAAGGCGCGCTCGCCGTGTTGGAAGAGCGCGCCGATACCGAGATCGTCTGGCCCGCGCCGTTCGTAGAGATCGACCGGCGCCGCTATGGCAACACCCAGATCGCGCTCGCAAGGGCCGGAGTTTAAAGAGGAATTCGACCTTAACCCGGCGACCCCCGGCTTGTGCTTAAATGCTGCCGCCGTCCAGGGAGTGCCATGACCGTAAGAGCCCTGCTCTTTGCCCCGTTGCTCATGGCGACGCTTGCTTTGGGGGCGCAGCAGGCCGGCTTCACATCGGGGGTGTGGACGGGCGACGCCAATTACGACGGGGACGGCAAGTTCCGCGACTGCACCATGACGGCGCAGTCCGAGAACGGCGTGCTGCTCGGCTTCGTCATCAGCAAGGACTTCGACTGGGGGCTGGTGCTCGCCGACGATAGTCTCGATTTCGAGCTGGGGACGACCGAGGCGGTGCTGCTCAGCATCGATGCGCGCGACCCGATCCCGGCCATCGCCAAGGTGGTCGACGTGCACGGCATCGTCATCCCGCTCGAGAACTCGGACCCCGTGCTCGACGCGCTCCGCCACGGCCAGGTGCTTACCATCACTGCCGAGACCGCCAAGGTCAGCTTTAAATTGACCGGCACCAAGGACGCCATCGCGGCGCTCGCCGCTTGCGTCACCGAGCATCGGGAGACGGAGAAGGTGGAGTTGCTCAACGGCGGGAGAACAGCTTCTCGATATCGGCGAGCTTGAGCTCGATATAGGTGGGGCGGCCGTGATTGCACTGGCCGGTGAAGGGCGTCCGCTCCATGTCGCGCAAGAGCGCGTTCATCTCTTCGGGCGTGAGCCTGCGCCCTGCCCGCACGCTGCCGTGACAGGCCATGGTGGAGAGCGCCTGATCGAGCCGGCCGGCAAGGAGGTGGCTCCCATCGCCCTCCTCCTCGGCGAGCGCATTGGCAAGGTCGGCGAGCAGGCCTCTGGTGTTACAGGTGCCGAGCAGAGAGGGCACCTCGCGCACAAGCACGGCAGACGCACCGAACGGCTCGACCACGAGACCGAGGCGCTCAAGCTCTGGCGCGGCAGCGCAGAGGCTCGCGGCCGCCTCGCCGTCGAGCTCGACCACCTCGGGGATGAGAAGGAGCTGGCGGGAGATGCCGCCATTCGAAAAGGCGCGCTTCAGCCGTTCATAGACGAGGCGCTCATGGGCCGCGTGCTGGTCGACGATGACCAACGCGTCGTCCGTCTCGGCGATGATGAAGGTGTCCTGAACTTGCGCGCGCGCCGCGCCCAGCGGGTAGCTCCCTACCAGAGCATCGCCGTGGGCCGCGCTCCCGCGCGTGTCGCCGCTCGGCTCTACCAGCGGTCCAAGTGGCGCCTGATCCCGGTCGGCAAAGCCGAACGACCGCGCGCCCCTGCCGGGCGACGAGGCGTATTGAGGGTTGTAGCGCTGGGGCGTCATGTAGCCCTGAGGCGCCACGGGGACCTCGGCTGGCCGCACCATACGCGCAAGCGCTGCCTGCGACAGGGACGCGGTGGCGCGGTGGCCGGCGGCGCCGAGCGCATCCCTGAGCGCGCCGATCAGGAGCGAGCGGACGGCGTTGGCGTCGCGGAACCTGAGCTCAGTCTTGGCGGGATGGACATTCACGTCGACCTCCTGCGGCGGCACCGTCAAGAAGAGAGCGAGCATGGGATAGCGGCCGTGTGGCACGAGGTCGCCATAGGCGGCGCGCACGGTGCCCGCAAGCAGCTTGTCGCGCACCGGACGCCCATTGACGATGAGATAGAGCTGCGAGCTGTTCGGCCGATGCAGCGTCGGGAGCCCGGCGAAGCCCTGGACGGCGATCTCGCCGCGGGAGGCGCGCACAGGAAGGGCATCCTTGACGAAGTCCTCGCCGAGAATGCGCCCAAGACGCGCCAGGGCATGATCGATCGGGCCGGGCGGGCAGGCCTCGAGCCGCAACGTGGTGCGCTCACCGTTGGCGAGGCTGAAGGCGATCTTCGGCTGGGCAAGCGCCAGACGCTTCACGACATCGGCGATGGCGGCCGTCTCGACGCGCTCGGACTTCATGAATTTCAGCCGCGCCGGGGTCGCGTAGAAGAGATCGCGCACCTCGACCCGCGTACCGGCGGCAAGTGCGGCAGGCTTGAGCGGTGACTTGCGGCCGCCATCGACGGCGATCTCGTGAGCCTCGGCCGCGCCAAGAGCGCGGCTTTGGATGATCAGCCTGGCAACGGCGCCGATCGAGGGCAGCGCCTCGCCGCGGAAGCCGAGCGTCAAGATGCTCGACAGATCCTCGTTATCCAGTTTCGAAGTGGCGTGGCGCTCGATCGCCAAAGCGAGATCGGACGCGTCCATGCCTGCGCCGTCATCGGCGACGCGGATCAGCCCGATCCCACCGGCGCTCGCAACGATATCGATACGGCGCGCCCCGGCATCGATCGCGTTCTCGATCAGCTCCTTGACGACGCTGGCAGGCCGCTCGACGACCTCACCGGCAGCGATGCGGTTGACGAGGTTCGGCGGCAGCTGACGTATGGCCATCGCTTGCCCCAGTCTGCTCGCCGGAGAGATACCGGCGGGTCAGCACTTTACCCGATTCTACCGCCGGCTGGTCGAATGGGTCGACGCCTAAGAGATGCCCGGCCAGAATGGTCTCAAGCATGAAATGCATCATCAACGCGCCAAGGGCGCGCTCGTCGAGCGTGTCGAGGTCGATGGAGCGCACCGGCCGGCCGGCGGCAATCAGCGCCTCGGGAATAGCGCGCTGCTGTGCCGCCACCAGGTCTCCAGCGGTATGCCCAGAGAGATACTCAGCGCCGGCAAGCTTGGCGAGATCGGGTGCGATACGGGGTCCTCGGCCTGCGCAATTCTCCCGGATGACGGTGATGAGATGCTGCGGCGCGCCGTCGAGATAAAGTTGGAGCTGGCTGTGCTGGTCCACCGGACCGAGGGCCGCGACCGGAGTCGTCCCCCCACCCCTCTTGCCGAGGCTCTCGCCCCAGAGCTGCACGTACCAGGCGGAGAAGCGGGAGAGGCGGTCGCTGTAAGGGAGCATCACCATGGCGCGGACGCCGCGTTCCTTGGCAAGGCCTATAGCGACAGCGGCGCCGATGGCTGGAGCGAAGTCCCCGGCATTGCGCGCCTTAAGCATGGCCTCGACCACGCCCTGAGCGCCCTCGCGCAGTGCCTCGACATCGAGGCCCCGGGCGAGCGCCGGCAGGAGCCCGACATTGGTGAGACCGGAGAAGCGGCCGCCAATGCCAGGGTCATGGTCGAGCATGGGGATGGAGAAGCTCTCGCACAGTGCGCGCAAGCCATTGGTCTTACCGGGCAGCGCCGGCTGGGTCACGGCGAGGAAAAGTTCTGGGATGCGGTCTGCTAGCCCTGCACCGCGCACCGCCTCGATGGCGGCGATAATCTGCACCAAGGTCTCGGGCGTACCGCCCGACTTCGAAGTGACGACGAAGCGCGTGGTCTTGAGGTCGAGGCCGGAAAGCGCGAGGTCGAGCGTGCGGGCGTCGAGATTGTCGTAGAAGCGCGTGCGCGGGTGCTCCTCGCTACCGTGCTTGTCGTCGCCGGGAATGGCCCAGCCACCAAGCTGGGCGAGCGTCTGGCCGCCGAGGCTCGACCCGCCGGTGCCGAAAAAGACGAGCGTGCGGGCACCTTTGGTGAGCCACCCCAAGGCATCGCGGGCCGGCGCGATATCGTCCCGCCGTCCCGCCACGCGCAACAAAGAAAGCGTTCCCTTTGCGTAGGCCTGGCGCAGAGAGTCGAGCCGTGGCTCGAGCTTTTCGAGATAGGCGTCGAGCGTGCTTTGGGGAAGACCAGCACTGCCGATCGCGCCCTCGAGGCAGCCTGTGACAAATTGCGACAACGGCATGAGTAACCTCAGTAGGAAATCCTGCCAAGTTAACTCGTCATGCCCCGCCTTGTGTCGGGCACCGGCGAATTTCCATCGAAAAAGATGTGGATTGCCGGGACAAGCCGGCCATGATGGCTCTTATATGTTCGAAGCCATACCGCTTTCAGCCCGGTCCTTGCTTGGACTTCGCCGCCACCGGCTTGCCGACGATGGTGGTGATGAGGCGGTCGGCCTCGAACAGGCGCTTGGCCACGCGGCTGATATCGGCAAGGGTCACCGCTTTGATCAGCTGGTTCCGCCGGTTCACATAATCAATGCCGAGATCTTCGATTTGGATCCACAGGAGCTGGCTCGCGATGCTCGATGAGGACTCGAAACGGAGCGCATAGGCTCCGGTGAGGTAGCTCTTGGCGTTTTCGAGCTCCCCGGCGGTCGGGCCATCCTCGGCAAGCCGTCGGAGCTCGGCTTCGATCACGTCAAGCGACTGGCCGACCGCTTCGTTCTTGGTCGCCACGCTGCCAACGAAGACCGCGCCGTGCTCGTAAGGATAGAGGTTGGAGTAGACCGAGTAGGCGAGCCCACGCTTCTCGCGCACCTCCTCCATCAGCCGCGAGGAGAAGCCACCCCCGCCGATGATGTAGTTGAGCACATAGGCCGGGATGAAATCGCTGTCTTTTCGCGCGATGCCGCGATGGCCGAACTGCGCCACCGATTGCGGCACGTCCATCTCGATGATCTCGCGCGTCGGGCCAAGCGGCGGATTGGCGTCGGCCACAGGGGCAAGCTCGGAATGGAGCGGCAGATCGCCGAAAATCTGGTCGAGCGTGCGCCCAAGAGTCTCGGCGTCGATGTCGCCAACTACCGAGATCACCAGCTTGTCGCGGGCGAACACGCGTTTGACGTAGTTCTTGAGGTCGGCGCTGGAGATGGCGGCGATCGAGGCCATGGTGCCCTTCATCGGGCGACCATAGGGATGATCGGGGAAGGCGATACGGTCCCAAGCGAGCGAGGCCACCGTTTCGGGATCGTTCTCGTCGAATTTCAGGCCTGCCAGGATCTGGGCGCGCACGCGCTCGACCGCATCCTCATCGAAGCGGGGCTTGGTAAGCGCCAGCCGCGCCAGGCCGAACACGTCGTCCTTGTTGGCGGTGAGCGTCTGGAGATTGCCGAGCATGACGTCGCGCCCGGCGTCGAAGTCCATGCGCATGGCGAGGCTTTGGGCGCGCTCCTGGAAGCCTATGGAATCGAGATCGCCGGCGCCCTCGTCCATCATCGCCGAGACGAAATAGGCGAGGCCCTCTTTGTCCTTGTCGTCCTGGGAGGCGCCGCCCCGGAAGGCGAAGCGGATGGCGATCAGAGGGTTGGCATGGCTCTCGACGAGCCAGGCCTCGATGCCGCCGGGGCTCGTGACGCGCTCAATTTTCATGGCGCTAGCCTCAGCCGCCGCAGCGGCGGTGAGGATGAGCGCCGTGGCCGCCAGCCCCGAGCCGTGCCGCAACACCGAGGGCGGGAGCCAGGATCGAAGAATCATGGTGGCTAGGACTTGCCTTTACCTGGCGCATGGGCCGGCTTCTCACCAATGCTGCTGGTAATTTCTGGGGACGGCAGCAAATAGCCGGTGACCGAGTTCTTGTCGATCAGATATTTCCGCGCAACGTTGCGCATGTCGTCGACGGTGACCTTCTTGAGCCGCTCGGGCCAGGCCTCGACGTCCTCGACACTCATGCCGGTGGCGAGACGCCAGCCATATTGGCGGGCCATGCGCGACTGGCTGTCGGACGTGTAGACGAACTCGGCGATATAGGAGGCGCGCGCGCGGTCGAGCTCCGCTTGGGTGACGCCGTTCTCGCGCAGATTCTCGATCACCCCATCGATCGCCTTCTCGATCTCCTCGGCAGAGATCTTCTCGGCGGCAATGGCGTAGAAGCCGAGCCGGCCGGAATCGAGGCCTGAATCTGAGTACCAGCCGCCGGCGCTCGCCGCCTTCTTGTCCTCGATCACGAGCCGCTTATAGAGCTTGCTGATGGAGCCCGAGGCTGCGACCCGCATGAGGAGGTCGAGGGCCTCGGCCTCGCCGGGCGCCGCCGAAGCGTAGCTCGGGACGAGATAGAAACGCTGCACCGTGGTGCGCCCGGCGCGCGGATCCTCGAGCGTCACCTTCACGGGGGCGAAATGCTCGGGCTCCTGCGGCCGCACGCGGCCGTTGAGCGAGGCGTTCGGCTCGATCTTGCCGAAGTTCTCCTCGGCGAGCGTCTTCACCTCGTCCGGCTCGACGTCGCCAGCGACGATGAGGACGGCATTATTCGGCGCGTAGAAGCGCTTGTAGTAGGAGAGCGCATCCTCGCGGTTGAGCGCCTTGATCTCGTGCTCCCAGCCGATGATGGGGATGCCGTAGGGGTGGTTCTCATAGAGCGCGGCCATCATCTGCTCCTGCAGGATGCTGCCGGGATCGTTGTCGACGCGGGAGCGGCGCTCTTCGAGGATGACATCGCGCTCGGTCGCCACGTCGTCCTCGGTAAGGCGCAGATTGACCATGCGGTCGGCCTCCATGGACATCACGAGCGGGAGGCGGTCCTTGGCCACGCGCTGGAAATAGGCGGTGACGTCGTGATTCGTGAAGGCGTTGTCCTCGCCGCCGTTCCTGGCGACGATCTTGGAGAACTGGCCGGTTGGGATCTTGTCCGTGCCCTTGAACATCAGATGCTCAAGGAAATGGGCAATGCCGGAGGCGCCCGGCGGCTCGTCGGCGCCACCCACCTTGTACCAGATCATCTGGGTCACGACCGGAGCGCGATGGTCGGGGATGACCACCACCGTGAGGCCGTTGGCGAGCTTGAACTCGCTCACGCGCTCCGAGGCATAGGCCCCGTCCACCGCAATGGCGACGGCAAGGGAAGCCAGGCTGAAGCAAGCCAAGACAAGGCCCGCCCTCGGATCGAGCACGGCGAGAAGCTGATCGAACATCCACATCACCATAGAGCGGGACCGGGAGTGAGACACGGTCCCATGCCGAGCAAAGATCGTGCCGAAGACTCTGCCGGGCCTCATGGCCTCATTTCAAGACTCAGGCCGGCATTTTCAAGCCAATTCCAGAAAGATCCCCGTTCGGAAGCCCTACGGCGCCCGTCAATAGCCCGCCGCGTTGCCGCCTGACGAGACGCCCTTGTAGCTGTCGGGCGCGGCGGGGTGGAACGGATCCTCGGGGGCCGGCCCCGCCGGGGCATCAGCCGGCGAACGGGGCTTGAGCGGCTTCGGGGCGGCCGATGCCACTGCGCCTTTCGCGCCATCCTCCGGCCTCTTGTCTGAAGGATCGGGCTCGGGAACGTCGGCCACCGGCTCCACCTCGTCATCCGACTTGCCGAAGACCTTGTCGAGAAGGGTCGGCTTGCCGGCATAGGGGTTGGTCGGATCGGCTTCAGCCTCGACCTTTGCCTCCTCCGCCTTCTTTGCCTTGGCGATGCGTTTCCCTGCCTTCTCGGGATCGTCCGGCCAGTCCGCGCGCGCCGTGGCCACGGCAACGCCGGGTCCTGGCTGCGGCAGAGCCTTAGAATTGGGGGGAAGCAGCAGCGGAGGACGCTCGGCCATGCGCACGTCGGCTTGCTCGCGGTCGCCGGAGATCCCCATATAGTCGAACACTTTGCCCTGGAACTGGACGCCGCCGCACCCGCCAAGAGCAAGCGTGCAGGCAAAGGCTGCCGCAAGGCGCAAGGCGCGCTCAGAGCGAGATATGACCGCGGAGTACCCCAATGTTCCCCTCAACCATCCGGAAAACCGGATTTGGCTACATTTTAGAAGGGTTTCCGACCTTTTTGTGACCCATGAATAGGGACTCATATAGAAGTCCCACAACCCCGGCAACAATAGCGGTATCGGCGATATTGAACACATACCACTCAAAGCCGAAGGCGTGGAGCGAGAAGAAATCGGCCACCGCTCCATAAGCGACGCGGTCGATGGCATTGCTGATGGCGCCGCCGATGATCAGCCCGATCGAAGCTGCCGTGAGCGGCGAGGTGATCCGGGCGAGCCAGACGGCAAGGGCAAGGCTCGCCCCGAAGGCGAAGAGGATGAGGCCCCAACGTCCGAGCGCACCTTGCTGCGGAATGAGCCCGTAGCTGATACCCTGGTTCCACACCAGCACGAGGTCGAAAAAGGGCGTAAGCGCAACGGTGCCCTTGGCGGCGATGTCATAGACGTAGAGCATCCACGCCTTGTTGGCCTGATCGGCCAGGACCACGAGCGCGGCAATCGAAAGCCCGATCGCTGACATCGGACCCCAGAGCCAGCCGCGCAGCATGACGTCACTCCGCGGCGGCGGCGCGGCGAGCATCGAACTGCCGCACGGCCGCCGCATCGCGCAGGGAGAGCTCGGGAAACTCGGAGTCGCTGCCGACCTCCTCGAGAATCTTCCAGGAGCGCGCGCATTTCGTGCCCTTGGCGCGCGTGAACACCACGGCGACGCCCGGCACCTCGTTGAGGCGGAACGCCCCTTCAGGACTAGCTCCCGGCAGGAGCGTTGCCCCGCTGGTGATGGCGATCTCGGCGAGATCGACGCCGCGCAAGGCCGCGCGCAGCTCCTTATCGGCGACATAGACCCTAGGTGCGGCTTCCAGGCTCGAGCCGATCCGCCCCTCTTTTCGCTCGACCTCGATCGCGCCGGTCACCACGCGGCGCACCGCCCTCACCTTCCGCCATTTCTCGGCCAGCGCCTCGTCGCGCCAGGCGGGCGGCACATCGGGGAACTGACGCAGATGCACAGAGCTTTGATCGTCGGGGAAGCGATTGAGCCACGCCTCCTCCATGGTGAAAGCGAGCATGGGGGCAAGCCAGGCAGTGAGCGCAGCGAAGATCTGATCCAGCACGGTCAGCGCCGCACGGCGCTGGAGACTGTCGTAAGGGTCGCAATAGAGCGCGTCCTTGCGGATATCGAAATAGAAGGCGGAAAGATCGTTGACGCAGAAATTGAGCAGCGCGTGGAAGACGCGCTTGAAGTCGAACGCGTGGTAGCCGGCGCGCACCACCTCGTCGAGCTCGGCGAGGCGGGTGAGCATATAGCGCTCAAGCTCGGGCATCTCGCCATAAGGTACAGCGAGGCTGGCGCGATAATGGGCGAGATTGCCGAGCAGAAAGCGGAGCGTGTTCCTGAGCTTGCGGTAGGACTCAACATTGGCCTTGATGATGTCGGCGCCGATGCGCAGATCCTCGGCGTAGTCCGAACTCATGGCCCATAGCCGCAGGATCTCGGCGCCGGACTGGCGGATGACGTCCTGGGGGGCCACGACATTGCCCAGCGACTTCGACATCTTGCGCCCGGACTCATCGACGACGAAGCCATGGGTGAGCACCGTGTCGTAAGGAGCGCGGCCACGCGTGCCGCACGACTCAAGAAGCGAGGACTGGAACCAGCCGCGATGCTGGTCGGAGCCTTCGAGATAAAGCGCGGCGGGCCAGGAGAGGTCGGGGCGCTTCTCCAGCACGAAGGCGTGGGTCGAGCCTGAGTCGAACCAGACGTCGAGAATGTCGTCGACCTTCTCCCAATCCTCGGGTTTGTCGACGAGGTCTTGGAGGAAGCGCTGCTTGGCGCCCTCTTTGAACCAGGCGTCGGCGCCCTCTCGCGCGAAGGCCTCAACGATCCGGTCTCGCAATGCTCGAGACTCCTTCCCCCAGTCGGGGTGGGCTCCGGGGATGACAGTTCCCTCGTGCTCGCTATTTCTGTTTGTGTTGCGGAACACCGTTATGGGCACACCCCAAGCGCGTTGGCGCGACACCACCCAGTCGGGCCGCGTCTCGATCATGCCGTTGATGCGGTTCTCGCCTTGCGGCGGCACAAAGCGCGTGTCACCGATGGCCTTCAGCGCGCGGGCTCTCAAGGTGTCCGGCTTTTCGCCGATGCCCTTGTCCATGGCGATGAACCATTGCGGGGTGGCGCGGAAGATCACCGGCTTCTTGGAGCGCCAGGAGTGAGGATAATCGTGCTTGTGACGCGCGCGGGCAATGAGCGCGTTCGCATCGGTGAGCGCGGCGATCACGGCGAAGTTGGCGTCGCCGAACTTGCCCTTGTCGTCGATGACGCGCTTGCCCTCGAAGCCCCGCGCCTCCTTGGTGAAGAACCCGGCCTCGTCAACGGTGAACGGGATGATCGTATCTATGTCCCTCCCATCAAGTTCCCAACGATGGGCTTCCCAAATCTCGAAGTCTTCGGTGCCGTGGCCGGGCGCGGTGTGCACGAAGCCCGTGCCGGTATCCTCAGTGACGTGCTCGCCGGCGAGCAGCGGCACACTGAAATAGTATCCGGTCTCGCGGAGTGGATGAGAGACAGCAAGGATACTTCGAGGCAACACGTCATGACGACGCTCGAATGCAGTAACGCGCGCAGCAGTCATGACGCTTGCCGCTAAGGCGTCTGCCAGTACCAGCTTCTCGCCCTTCTTTGCCCAGTTGTCGTCCGGTGCGTCCGTCACCTCGTACAAGCCGTATGAGATGCCCTTGGAGTAGCTGATCGCGCGGTTGCCGGGGATGGTCCAGGGCGTCGTGGTCCAAATCACGATGCTCGCATGCTTCAGATCTCGGTAAAGAGGTTCGTCGGTAGCGTCTCCTGTCAGGGTTTTCACTGGAAACTTCACGTAGATCGCGGGGCTTTCGATCTCGGCATATTCGACCTCGGCCTCGGCGAGAGCGGTGCGCTCAACCACCGACCACATCACCGGCTTAGACCCGCGATAGAGAAGCCCGTTCATAGCGAACTTCATCAGCTCCGCGGCGATGGTCGCCTCGGCGTCGAAGCTCATGGTGGTGTAAGGGCGGTCCCAGTCGCCCTCGACACCGAGGCGCTTGAACTCGTCGCGCTGCACGTTCAGCCAATGCTCGGCATAGGCGCGGCACTCGGCACGAAAGGCGATCATCGCAGTGGAGTCGGCGAGGTCGGGCTTCGACTTGCCCTTGGCGCGATAGTTCTCCTCCTCGACCTTCCACTCGATGGGTAGCCCGTGACAGTCCCAGCCCGGAACGTAATTGGCGTCCTTGCCCATCATGGTCTGTGAGCGGACGACCACGTCTTTCAGGATCTTGTTCAGGCCGGTGCCGATATGGATGTTGCCGTTGGCGTAAGGCGGCCCGTCATGGAGGACGAATTTCGGCCGGCCCTTTCCCTCCTCGCGCAAGAGTTCATAGAGGCGAAGCGTGCGCCAGCGCTTGAGGAGCTGGGGCTCACGCTCAGGCAGCCCCGCCTTCATGGGGAAGTCGGTCTTGGGCAGGAACAGCGTCTCGCTCCAGTCCCGCCCGGTCTGACTCTTGAGATTTTGCGCCTCAATCCTGGCAACGAGGGATTGCAGCTTGGGCGGCTGAGGTGATGCTTTGGACCTTCCCTTCGCGGCGGCCGGCGACTTGGCCTTTGCTGGGGTGCGCGGCGTGGGCGCGCTCTCCCGAGCCCGTTGCGCCTTCGGCGCTGACTTTGTTCTCGCCGTGGCGACCTTCGGCGCCTTGGTCTTGGCCTTAGCTCTGGCGGCTTTGGCTTTCACCGCCGCTACCCTGGGTTTCGCCTTCGTCTTGGCAGCTTTCGGCTTCGCTGCGGCCTTCCTCGCCTTAGGCTTCAGCGCCGGCTTAGATTTGCGCAGGGCTTTGCCGGCCCGCGTGGTCTTGCCCCGCGCAGTCTTGGCGGCCGTCCTGCCGCGCTTGGTGCTTTTCGCCATGGTCCTTGCTTCTCGCCGCCTTGTCCGCGCCGCGCTTCAATCCCCGCGGGGTTCTAGCAACCGGGCTCCTTACAATCCAGTGCCGGCTCTGCGCGCCCCAGAGGAAAACGCAGCATCGGGTCGTCGGCGTCGATCCTGGCGAGGATCGCGCGCGCGTCATCGCAGTCTCTACGCATCTGCGCGGCAAGCGCTTCCGGGCTGGCGAAGGTTTGGTCGTCGCGGAGAAAGGCGATGAACTCGACCTCGACCTCCTCGCCATAGAGGTCGCCCGTAAAATCGAGGAGATAGGCTTCCAGCGCCGGCGCGCTATCGCCGAAAGTGGGGCTTGTGCCGACATAGCCCGCGGCATGATAGCGGCGCTCGCCATGCTGGACGCGCATGGCGTAGATGCCGTGGCGAACGTCCTGGCCAGGATCGAGCGCCAGATTTAGCGTGGGGAAGCCGAGCCCCTTGCCGCGGCCGGCGCCTTTCCCTACGCGTCCGCGCACCCGCCACCAGAAGCCGAGCTGCTCGGCGGCCTCTCTCACCTCTCCCGCGCGGAGATGCTCGCGAATTCGGCTCGAGGAGAAGATGCCTTCTGAAGCGCCCACTGGCGACACCACATCGACGCCGAAACCAAGCGTCCGCCCGAGCGCCGCAAGCCCCTCGGTCGTACCGGTGCGTCCCTTGCCGAAGGAGAAGTCGTGGCCCACCACCACGTGGCTGGCGCCCAGCCCCGTCGCCACCACGTCGGTGGCGAAGCCCTCGGCGCTCAGCGACGACAGCCCACCGTCGAAGGGAATGACGAAGGTCTGATCGAGGCCGAGAGCCTCGAGCAGCTCGAGCTTCAAAGGCAGCGGCGTCAGCCGGAAGAACGGCTGATCGGGCGTGAAGAATTCGCGAGGGTGCGGCTCGAACACGACGCCGCCGGCGCGGCGCCCATCAAAGGCGGCGATGCGCATCGCCTCGCGCAGCACCGCCTGATGGCCGCGATGGACCCCGTCGAAATTACCGATGGCGAGCACGGCGCCTTTGAGAGACGCCGGCACGTCTCGCCAGAAGCGGACAATGTCCATCACCCATCCTTCGATCTCGCCCTATTGGCGCGGGGCCCGGCGATTGACCATCATCACGGCTTCGCCCTCGACCACGGTCTTGCCGTTGACGGCGCCGGCGCAGGCAAGCGTAGCGCGAGCCTTGTCGGGGTCGAGGCTGGTGACGCGAAGCGTTGCCACCACCTCATCGCCGATATGCACGGGAGCGCGGAATTTGAGGCTTTGCGAAAGATAGATGCATCCGGGCCCCGGCAGCTTGGTGCCGAGCACGGTGGAGAACAGGCTCGCGGTCAAGAAACCGTGGGCGATGCGCTGCTTGAAAATGGTGCCGGCGGCGAAATCGTCGTTCAGATGGACAGGATTGATGTCGCCCGAGATATCGGCGAAGGCGAGGATGTCATCATTAGAGATTTTCTTGGCATAGCTCGCCTCCATGCCGACGGAAAGGTCCTCGAAATAGTAGCCATGCCCTAGGCCGCTAGAGCCGTCCCCATTATGCGTCATGTGATTTTTCCTGCTCCCTGCTGGTGTCAGGGCAAAATAGCGAAGGCTTTGCTGCGCCGCAATATGGCTGTCAGGCTCGTGTCAAGGGCAAAAATGCGGCTGCAGCAAGAAGCTTAACCCTCCGTTCACGGCCGATCTCTAATCTTGGCGCGTCGGTACCGGCCCGGTGACCCTAGGACTGGCCAACGCGCCTTTGCTGGCTGGAAGCCTCACGCAGCGCCAGAACGAAGGCCGGATCCCGTGAGGATCGGAGGAGACAATGGCTGTCGATCATACCATGCCGGTGCTTATCGTCGACGACTACAAGACGATGATCCGGATCATCCGCAATCTCTTGAAGCAGCTCGGCTTCGCCAATGTCGATGAGGCCGGTGACGGGACGGCGGCCCTCGACATGATGCGGCATAAGCAATACGGGCTCATCATCTCCGATTGGAACATGGAGCCGATGACGGGCTATGAGCTGTTGCGCGAGGTGCGCGCCGACGATCAGCTGTCGCGCACGCCCTTCATCATGGTGACGGCGGAATCCAAGACCGAGAACGTGATCGCGGCCAAGAAAGCCGGGGTCAACAACTATATCGTCAAGCCGTTCAACGCGGCGACGCTCAAGTCAAAAATCGACGCCATCTTCGGCGAATAGCAAGAGCGACAAGGGAACTAGCCATCATGCCAGGGCGTGGCGGATCAACCGCAAGACGCCGTAAAGCGCGCCGCGCGCCGGCAGCCCACCAGGACAGCGGGCGCACGGTTTCAGAAGAGATTACGGTGCTCGTGAATACTTTGCGCGAGCTCGCCGCCATCCGCTCGACCGCCGAGGACGCGGCGGGGCGCATTCTCATATCGGCCGAGGGCCTGCTCGCTTTGGCCGACAAGGACGAGGCGAAAAAGGCGGAAGAGGCCATCATGTCGATCATGACGGCGTGCGGTTTTCACGATCTCGTCGGCCAGCGCGTCACCAAGATCGCCGAGACGGTCGATCGCGTGATCGCCACGCGCATGAAGGGTGCCGATCGTGGGCGGCGGGTCGAGGCGCAAGCCCGCAAGCGCAAGTCGAAGCTGACCCTCGAAGGGCCCGGCCATCCCGGTGCAAGCCAGGCAAGCATCGACGAGCTGTTGAGCAAAAACTGAGGCTTACCAGGCGAGCGCGCGCATGGCACCGAGCGGACGCCGCTTGGCGTGAGCGAACAGCTCCACAAGATGCATGCCGTCGAGCGCGTCCTCGCCCGCATCCCCGCCGCTGTTTGACGGCACATGCAGCCCGCTCGCCACGAACACGGCATCGATCCCAAAGCTAGCCGCGCCGGCAATGTCGGTATTGACCCCGTCGCCGATGGCAAGGACTTGGTCCTTGGCGATGCTCTCGCCCGCCAGGGCAGCGATGGTCTCCAGCGCCAGAGCATAGATCGGCGCATGGGGCTTGCCGGCATAGAGCACGCTGCCCCCTACTTGCTCAAAGATCGCCGCGAGCGCGCCGGCGCAATAGACGAGGCGATCACCGCGCTCGACGAGATGATCGGGATTGGCGCAGATCATGGGTAGCTTGCGCGCGGCAAGCTCGCTTAAGAGCCCGTGATAGTCCTCAGGCGTCTCCGTCTCGTCGTCGAACAGCCCAGAGCAGACCACGAGCTCGGCGTTTTCGGGCGTCGCGAGCCTGACGTCGATGCCTTGGAAGATGGGCCGGTCGCGCTCGGGCCCGAGATGAAAGACGGCTGCGCCCGTGTGCTTGGCGAGCTCGTGGCGGGTGAGGTCGCCCGAGGTGACGGTCACGTCATAGGCATCGTCGGGGACGCCGAGACGGCGGAGCTGCTCCTGAACGCCAGGGGTCGGCCGCGGCGAGTTGGAGAGGAGCACCACGATGCCGCCAGACGCGCGAAAGCTTCGCGTGGCGGCAACGGCGCGGGGGAAAGCCCTGTGCCCGTTATGCATGACGCCCCAGATGTCGACGAGCCAGGCGCGATAGTGCGAGCCCAGGTCCTTGATCGAGGAGAT
>DASYIU010000057.1:0-3175 GCA_035997285.1 Methyloceanibacter sp.
CCATCAAGTCGCCGATAAAGGTGAGCAGCGGAAGGGCCACAACGAGGGCCAGCACCCGCGGCAGCACCAGCGTGTCCATCGGATCGATGCCGAGGGTGCGCATGGCGTCGATCTCCTCGCGCATCTTCATCGAGCCGATCTCGGCGGTGAAAGCCGAGCCCGACCGGCCGGCCACCATGATAGCGGTGAGCAGGATGCCGACCTCGCGCAGCGCGAGAATGGCGACCATGTTGACGGCAAACGGCTCGGCCCCGAACGGCTTGAGCTGGACCACCCCCTGTTGCATCACCACGGCGCCGATCAGAAAGCAGATAAGGGCAATGATCGGCACCGCCCTGAAACCGGCATGGTCGAGGTGATGAACGAAGGAAGTGGTGCGAAAGCGCCACGGCTGCCGGATCATGCGTGCGAAGGCGAATGTGACCTCGCCGAGAAAGGCGGTGAGCTGCACGCCATCGCGCCAGACGCCGGTCACCGTCTTGGTCATGTCCTCGGCGAATTGCGTCAGCGGGTTTGGCTTCTCGAGCTTCGGCCGCACTGCACCGCTGCGCCGCTGCACCTCCTCGATGAGGATGCGGAAGGCCTCGGTCGCTCCGGCATAGCGGGTGCGTAAGCCGCTCGCCTCCCAGGCGGCCGCCGTCCGCTGCAGTAGAAGCGCGCCGGCGGTGTCGATCTCGGCGATGCCGGCAATGTCCATCTCGCCGGTGAAGTCGGGGGTCGGCGGAATCGGCACGCGCAGGCGCTTCAGCGCGCTATCGAGCTTGGTGGCCTCGTTCACGGTCCAGGCGCCGGTCGCGATCAGGCGGAAGGTCGAGCCTCTGAGCTCGACGCGGAAGCCAGGTGTGCGGGCTTGCGTCGGCAGGACAACCTGATGGTCGCGCTTGAGCATGGAACGGCTTAGCTTGCTGGAATTGACGCGAAAGGGTTCGATGAATTCGGAAGCGCTCTGTTTTTGAACGAAAAACCCGGAGAAAGAAAGGCGTTATGGGAGCGGCCGAGGATGGGCTTAACGGGGCCAGGGCCGAGGGGTGCCGCGGCCTTGCCGTGCGTGTCGAGCGCTGGCCGATCAGCGGCGGGTTCACCATCTCGCGCGGCTCGAAGCATGAGGCAGTAGTGGTGGTGGCCGCGATCAGTGATGGCCTCCATACCGGTCGGGGCGAGTGCGTTCCCTACGGGCGCTATGGGGAGAGCGTCGAGGGGGTGGTCGCTGCGATCGAGGCTGCCGCGAACGCGATCGCCAGCGGCTTGAGCCGGGCGGAGCTTCTACCGCTCCTGCCGGCGGGCGCCGCGCGCAATGCGCTCGATTGCGCGCTTTGGGACCTTGAGGCGAAGCGATCGGGCAGCGGCGCCGCGGCGCTTGCGGGGCTCGGCCCCCTTCACCCCGTGCCCACGGCCTTCACCATCTCGCTTGGGGCGCCTGAGGCGATGGCGGCACAGGCGCGCGAGGCTAACGCCTATCCGCTGCTCAAGCTAAAGCTTGGCGGCGACGGCGACGAGGAGCGCCTAATCGCCGTGCGCGAGGCGGTGCCTGCGGCGCGGCTCATCGCCGATGCCAACGAGGCGTGGCAACCGAATGATCTTGAATCGCTTCTTACGGCCGCTTCTGCTTCAGGCGTCGAACTCGTCGAGCAGCCCCTCCCCGCCGGCAGCGACGAGCTCCTGGAGCGCATCGAGAGGGCCGTTCTGGTGTGCGCCGACGAATCCGTGCATGACCGCGCCTCCCTTGCGGCTATCGCTCGGCGCTACGATGCGGTGAACATCAAGCTCGACAAGACCGGCGGGCTGACCGAGGCGCTTCTCACCGTGGCGCACGCCCGCGCGCTTGGGCTCAAGATCATGGTGGGCTCGATGGTCGCCACGTCGCTCTCCATGGCCCCTGCCCTGCTGCTCGCCCAGGATGCCGATTGGGTCGATCTCGACGGCCCATTGCTGCTGGCGCGCGACCGCGTTCCGGGCCTCACTTACGCTGCTGGTCAAGTCTTCCCGCCGGAGCCCGAGCTGTGGGGCTGAGGCGCGACGGCTCCCACCACCAGCCCGCTACGCCAGCGCCGCATGGGAAGAAAGGCGCTTCCCGCCCCGATCAGCGCCAGGCCAGCCATGGCGCCGTAGGCCTCACCTCCAAACGTCCGGTAGAGAGGGCCTAAGGCCATGGTAGCTCCGCCCAGCACGAGGCCCGTGACAACGGCGGCATAGAGGCCTTCGGCAGTGGCGGCGCGATCCTCTGGCGCGGCATGGGTCATAAAATGGATGGAAGCGAGGTGAGCCGCGCCGAAGCTCATGGCATGGAGCGTCTGCAGCAGCGCCGTTGCCCATAATGGCGGATCGGCCGCCATGAGCCCCCAGCGCAAGGTTGCCGCAAGCCCTGCAAGCATCAGCAGCCTTGCCGTGCCGATCGCCGCGATGACCCGCCCCGAGGCTGCAAACAGCGCGATCTCGGCGACGACGCCGACGGACCATAGTGCCCCGATTACCCCGTCAGGAATGCCTTGCGCCCGCCAATGCAAACTGCCGAAGCTGTAATAGAGTGCCTGACTGGCCTGGACCAGGCTCGCCGCGAGCAGAAACAGCAGGAAGAGCGGCGCGCGCACGAGATCGAAAGCGTCGGTGAGCTTGAGGCGGCGAAGTCCTGAGGCGGCGAGAGGCGCAGGACCCCCAAGCTCACGCGGCGAGAGATGGGCGCCAAGGACCATCAGCGCCGTTCCGCCAAGGAGCAGCGGCAGAACCGTCTCGGCCCCGAGCGTGCCGATGAGAAGGCCCGAGCCGAGGCTTGCCACGATGAAGCTGAGCGAGCCCCATAGTCTGACCTTGCCATAGTCGAGCGCGCCGCTTCTGATGCCGCCCACCGCCACCGTCTCGATCAGCGGCATGATCGTGGTCCAGTTGATGGCAAGCAGAACGGTGGCGGTGAGCATCTGCCAGAAGCCGTCAGCCGCCCAAAGCAGCAGGAAGGAGACGAGAGACCCCCAAGCAAGAGCGATGAGGATGGCGCGCTGGCCCCCCAAAAGGTCTGCGGCAAAGCTGATGGCGGGCGTGAACATGATGCGGACGAAGAGCGGGGTGGCGAGAAGTACCGCGATTTGGTCGGCGTCGAGGTTCCGCCAATGGAGCCAGATCGGCAGGTAGGGGAGGTAGCAGCCAACCACCAGAAACAGCGCGGCATAGAGAAACCCGAGCC
>DASYIU010000058.1:0-2852 GCA_035997285.1 Methyloceanibacter sp.
GCCCGCAAGAGATCGCTCTGCTCGACAACCTCCAAGCTCATGTTGCCGACCATGCAGCCATAGCGCCAACTTGCGGCCTCGAGCCACTGCGTGATCGCGGCGAAATAGGCCCGTAAGCGCTCCACCGGCGGCAGCGTTTGATTGCGCAGCGTCTCGTCCATGATTGCTTGCGTGCGCTCGTGATAGCGCTCGAGCACGACAGCCCCAAAGGCCTCCTTGGATCGGAAATGGTTCGTGAAGCAGCCTTGGGGCACACCCGCGTCGGCGGTAATTTCGCGGACGCCTGCGCCCGCGAAACCTCGTTCGTGAATGGTCTGCACGCCAGACTCGATAATTTTCTCGCGAAGAGACGGTCTTGCCATGGATAATAAATACAGATGGACGTATTAGTTGGCAAGAGTTACGTCCGCTTGCCCTCAGTAAATCAGCGAGATCTTCGTCTCAGGGCGGTGTACGGGTAATCGGAAAAGGAGAACAGGATGGCAACCGTCGAATGCACCGCGACCGCCCTCGAAGCGGCTAGAAATACCGTGGGAGAGGCTGAGCCCGTCTATATGATCAATATGGTTCGCTACCGGGACCAGGCTGACTACGAAGGGCGATTAGACTTGCCGGCCTGTTCGGGACGCGAGGCGTACTTCCAGCGCTATGCACCGGCGTTCAACAAGATCGCCCAAGCGGAAGATTACGGGGTCTTCTGGGTCGGCAATGTGAGGGACGTTCTGGTGGCTCCTGAGGAAGAACGCTGGGACGATATCGTGATCGTCCGCTATTCAAGTTTCTCCGCGTTGCGCCGGATTCTCGAAAACCCAGCATATGAACGGGACGCCGCACCGCACCGGCGCGCCGCTTTGGCGGATTGGCGTTTCATTCTGACCACCCAACCAAATCAGACCGCTTGATGGCCACTCATCATCCCCTTCGGGGCGCATCCTCCGACTCGCGATGGTGGCTATGACCAACCGGCCCTTCGCGAGAAGGACCGTCGAGACGGCCCGTCATCGGGGTGCGTCGTTTGAAATGCCAGCCCTCATCATAGGGCTACGGCGTAGACATAGTGCTCATCATCATCGGACTCGGCCCGCCACTTCAGAACAACGAACGTCGAGGTCCGTGCGGCGCATCAGGCCGCGGCTATATCGACCAACGTGAAGCCTTCCTTGCGCGCCGCGTCGGCGCGACGCTCATCAAGCGTGATGGCTTGAAGCGATGCGGGACGATGTTGCGAGGCGGTGAAGGCCGCCGCAAGCTGCAATGCGTCGGCCGGTGACGCGAAGAAATCGCAAAGCGCTCTCGCGGACGATCTCGCTGCGTTCAATCTCATGCCAGCCATTGGCAAGCTGTTTCAGCCGGTTGGATGCGAGCGCCATCCCCTTCCCATCGAGCGCGGCGGCGCGTTCGAGGCGGGCCAGAGCCGAGACGCATTCCACTTCCGCCCCCCGCCACACCAGCATGTCGGAATCCCGTCCTGCAAGCGCTTGCATGCGCTGAGTCGTGGGTTCGGTAACCAGCAGTGGACGATCCCGAAGCGTCCCAAAATATCACCGCCCCTCCCGGCGCTCTTCGATGAGCGAGTCGACCGCCGATGCGCCGGCATTGGCGCGCGGCGGCTGACTGCTGAACAGGGCGCGAGGCGGCCGGGCCCGGCGGGGCCGCACAAGCCCCTCACGGAGGAGCCGCGCCAACCTTCCATCCTGCCCGCCTTCGAGATCGCCCGTCACGGGCTCCAGCCGCGCAACGGGACGTCCCCGGTCTACGATGAGCACGGAAGAGCCGCTCTTGAGGCCATCGATCAAGGCGCTCAGGTTGTTCTTGGCCTCGGTTATATTTGCCTTCTTCATTGGACCAATCTAGCGGAATCAAAAAAGCTTGCCCAAGCGCCGCTACTTGAACCGCGGCATGACCTCTTTGCACAGGAGCTCAAGCGCCCGCATCACGTGCGCATGCGGGATCAGGCTGCCGGGGTTGAGCTCCGCCAGGATGCCGTCGAGACCGAGCTCCTCGCGCACCTCCCGCAACCGGTCGATCACCCGCCCGGGCGTGCCGACGATCATGCGTTCGCGCAGCACCTCCTCGTAGTCGATCGTCAGATTCTTCTGGCCGCGCTCTGCCCGGTTCTCAATTTGCCGCGCGCCCGATGCGGTCGCCGAGGCGGCCAGCCGCTCGCCGATGTAGCGCAGCAGATGCATGATGCTCTCGCGCGGCTCCTCGCGCGCTCTGTCCTCGGTGTCGGCGACATAGACCGGCACGCGGAGAAAGACCTCGCCCCGGCCGGGATGGCCGGCTTCCTTCCAGGCGTCGCGATAGCTTTTGACCAGCGGCGCCAGCTCGGAGAGATTGCCGGTGCGGGCGGCGACGAAGATCGGATGGCCCTGCGCGCCGATGGCGGGAAAGGTGTCGGGGCTGGCCGCGGCGATGCGGATCTCGGGCCACGGCTGCTGCAGGGACTTGGGCGCCAGCCGGACATTCTCGAAGGTGAAGTACTTGCCGCTGTAGGAGAAGCGCTCCTCCTTGAAGGCGAGCTTGACGATTTCCAGGGTCTCGGCGAAGCGCTCGCGGCTTTCGCCATAATCGACGCCGTAGGTCGCGTAGGTATGGGCGAAGCCCGAGCGGCCGACGCCGAAGATGAGGCGGCCGTTGGAGAGCTGGTCGACGGTCGCGACCTCCTCGGCCAGCCGCAGCGGATGGCAGAGCGGCAGCACCTGCACGGCGGTGCCGATCTTCATGCGCTTGGTGCGCTCGGCGATGGCGGCGGCCAGGATCAGCGGCGAGGCGAGCACCGAGCGCTCGGGCGCGAAATGCAGCTCGGCGAGCCACATGGCGTCCAGCCCCATGCGTTCGGCGGCGTCGAT
>DASYIU010000059.1:0-8243 GCA_035997285.1 Methyloceanibacter sp.
TGCACCACGTGAAAAAAGTCTTCAGGACCTTGAGGAGCTTATTAGCGGCAGACGGGGTTCCTCGTGCAGCGATTTCCATCACCAGTTCGATGACGTGACGCTTGCCGATTTCATGGATGCTGCGCCGTCCCCAGTGCGGAATCACTTCACGGCGTAGTAATCGGGAAATCTCTCGTGCCGACCGGTTGTTGCTAACATGCTCGCGAATAAAAAGCTCGATCACATCTTCGATGCGATCGGCCACGAGTCGCCGGCGGGACTGCTGCTTCTCGGCGGCCGGATCGCGCCCCTCTGTTCGAGCGGCGAAAATCTTTAGGGCGGCTGCGCGCGCTTGGTGCAGTGTGACGCGACCGTAGGGCCCGATCGTGTATTTGCGGAGCCGCGATCCCGCTCCGCCGGTTCGATAGAGCACGATGAAGACTTTTCGACCCTTTGGAGTGACCTTGACGCCGAAGCCCGGACAGGCACCGTCCCAGTAGACGGTGTCGTTTGCGGGCGTGGGGAGTGCATCTATCACGCTCTTGGTCAGTTTTGCTCTGGGCACGAGCTTAATCCTTGTGGGGTGTATTGCTACCTGGACCCAGAATAGGTAGCCCCAAATGGGAATCAGGGTACACCAACGTCGCTGCCGGTCTCCAAGAGTGCAAGGGCAATCAGCTCTTTATCCATCTCCATCCTCATACCTCCACCTTGAGGAACTCAGCGCCCGAGAACACAAGGGGAGAGGGGATATTCGAGGAATCGTCAGGCCAAGAGCGGGTGGGGGGACGCCTTGGCTTGGGATTCCAAGCCCCCCTCCCGGCCTTCCCTCTAGTCGCGCAGCAAGCGCTTCAGGAGCTCGATCTCCTCGCGGAGCTGGTTATCGTCGTTCATCAGCTGCTCGATCTTGCGGATCGCGTGCAGCACGGTGGTGTGGTCGCGATTGCCGAACCTGCGTCCGATCTCCGGCAGCGAGCGCGACGTAAGCAGCTTCGCCAGATACATGCCGATCTGGCGCGGCCGCACGATCGAGCGGTTGCGCCGGCCCGACAACAGGTCGCCGCGGTTGACGCCGTAATGCTTCGACACCGTGCGCAGGATGTCGTCGATGCGCACGCGCCTTGGCTCCGCCCCGCGCATGAGATCGCGCACGATCTGCTCGGCAGTCTCCAGCGTCACCGGTTCGTCGGTGAGCTGGTAGCTGGCGCGCAAGCGGTGGACGGCGCCTTCGAGCTCCCGCCCGCTCTCGGTCAGCCGTTCCGAGAGGAAGGCGAGAACGGTCTCGGAGATGTCGAGCCCCTTGGTCTCGATGCACGCCTCGTTGGCCCGCTTCTGCAGGATCTTGTGGCGGAGCTCGTAGTCCATTGCCCCGATCTCGGCTACCAGGCCGCCGCCGAGCCGCGAGCGCATGCGCATGTCGAGCTTGTCGAGCTGGGTCGGCGCCCGGTCGGCGGCGACCACCACCTGACGCCCGCCGTCGATCAGCGAGTTCAGCGTGTGGCAGAACTCCTGCTGGATGGTCGGGCCTTGCAGGAACTCCATGTCGTCGATCAGGAGAATGTCGATCTTGCGGAGCTTCTCCTTGAAGGCCAGAGCATCACGGGCGCGCAAGGCCTGCACGAAGCCCGACATGAAGCGCTCGGCGGTGAGATAGAGGACCTGCGCCTCCGGCTTCCGCTGCTTCACGTCCCAGGAGATGGCATGCAGCAGATGGGTTTTGCCGAGGCCCACATTGCCGTGCATGAACAAGGGATTGAACAGCGGCTGCGGCGTCGAGAAGGCCCCCGCCACCTCTTGCGCGGCGGCGTGCGCCAGCCGGTTGGAGGCGCCGACCATGAAGCTCGTGAAGCTCAGCCGCGGATCGAGCGGCGAGCCCTCGAAGCCGCCATAGCCGGTGCGCAGCGGCATCGGCAGCGGCACCGCTTCGGGCGCGGCCTCGGCCATAGCCGGGCCTCGCCTTTGGCGCAGAGGCTCCTTAGGCACCTCGATGCCGAAATGCGGCTGCCGCACCCTGAATTCGACGCGTTCGACTGTCGGCCATTCGCCGCGCGAAAGCCTCAGCACGAATTCGTAGTAATGCGAGCGGAGCCAGTTCCTGAGGAAGCGTGTCGCCACCGTGAGGTGGATGACCTCCTCGTCCACCAGCTCGACCTCCACCCCTCTAAACCAACTGGCGAAGACGTCCTCTCCCAGTTCAGCGCGTAGCCGGTTCTTGACCCTCGCCCAAGCATCGCTTGGTGCGCACTGCTCTTGCTGTGCCACGGTTCTTGCTCTTTCCCATTCATCTCGTTCGCGCCGTTACGCACCGCACGCCTCATACATGAGCAGTCAACATGGCCGACGCGGACAGGTCATGGCCCGTCCCTACGACTTGCCTCGTGCCCTAGCCTTGTTGCCAGGGCAGGCTCGCCGCCTTCCAACCTTTGACGGAGCCGCGATGCCTCCCGTCGTCGAGCGGTCCTTCAAAACCGCACGCGACGTTGTGGCAGGCGCGGTATCCCACAGCCGCCATCGCCTTGGCCGCGGCCAGGCTCCGGCTTCCCGAACGGCAAATGAAGAAGAGGTCGTCGTCCAGTTGGACGCCAAGCGCCTTGAGCTCGCCCGCAAGACGCTCGGCAAAGCGCGGATCCACGGCCTGATCGGGAAAGGTCTGCCACTCGACGAGGACAGTCCGCTTGCCGGCAGGTCCGAGGTCAGGAATGCCTACATAGGTCCATTCCGCGCGCGTGCGCACATCGACGAGCTGGGAGCGAGGACTTGACTGGAGGGCCTTCCAGACCGCCTCCACGTCAACATCATCGACCGCCCTATCGCCGGTCTGTGCGCTCAAAGGAACGTTCCTCCCCTCAAGACAAGAGTACGACTTAAGAACAAATTTGGTGCTGACCACAATAGGTGGTGGCTACAAGACAGATGAGCACACGACCACCCACAGCTTACGCATTAACATTCCACAAGATTTCCACCATCCTTACACCGAGGACAAAGAAAACCTTTCCCCGGCTACAACCAGGTCCAAGGTACTCAATTGTGAAGGAGGGGAATGCCCCGTTCGGATGGTTGGACTATACACATGGCCTCCGCGCTGATCAAGCGAGGGGCCCGGGCTGACTTTCCGAAATGACCCGTAAACGGAGCAATCACCTGCGGTTCTCAAGTCTCTGTCCTGCAAGCCTGATTCGTGCGGAATGAGGCATCGGCAGGCGCGCGGCGGAAGGCTTTGACGCCAAGAGTGGTACACGATTTTTTTTTGCAGAGGGGGGTGCGGATCGTCCCGTCGCGCTGCCCCGGCGTGCCGCCTGAGGTCAAGCAGTTGAAATGTTCGTCGAATTGACATGTGCGGAAGCGCGGGCAGGTGCGCGTCCTTTGTTGCCATAAGGCAACAGCTGAGGATTTTTTGTTTTAGGCGCTTGCCATGGCGACAATGCGCTTGGACAGGCGTGACACTTTGCGTGATGCGGTCTTACGATGGACCATGCCTTTTTGCGCCGTGCGGGCGATAACCGGCTCGGCTTCTTTCAAGGCCGCCCGGGCGGCCTCTTTGTCGCCGGCGGCGATCGCCTCCTCCACCTTACGCACCGAGCTACGCATGCGGGTCCGCCGCGCTTTATTGGTGGCGGTGCGGCGGACGGTCTGGCGAGCGGCTTTCTTTGCCGATTTCGTGTTGGCCATAGTTTGATCCTTGGAACGCGCCCTTCCGGTCTTAAGGCGGGGAAGAAAGCGCGGGAAACATCAGCGGGTGATTATGGTGCTCTATAGCGAGCGCCCTTAGAGGCGTCAACCTAAGCCAACAACCGGCCCAAGCTGCGCACGTCCGCATGCAATTGACACGGAGAGGTCTCGGTGGCCTTGTTCCGCGGCTCTTTCCGGCCATCCCCTGAGACGAGAGGCGACGAAGCGAGACGATGCGAGTCCTGGTCACCGGCGCCGCCGGCTTCATTGGCTATCACACGGCATCCCGCCTCATCGATCGCGGGCACGAGGTGATCGGCCTCGACAACCTCAATTCTTATTACGATGTGTCGCTGAAAGAGGCGCGCGTTGCCCGGCTTAAGGAGCGCGAGCGCTTCCGCTTCATCAAGGCCGATCTCGGCAACAGGACAATGATCGAGGCCACCTTCGCCGAGGAGAAGCCGAGCCGCGTGATCCATCTCGCCGCCCAAGCCGGTGTGCGCTATTCGCTCGAGCACCCGCACGCCTATGTCAACTCAAACATCACGGGCTTCCTGCACGTGCTTGAGGGCTGCCGGCACCACGAGGTGGAGCATCTCGTCTATGCCTCGTCGAGTTCGGTCTATGGCGGGAATCGCGCGCTTCCATTCAGTGTCAGCGACAATGTCGACCATCCGGTCAGCCTTTATGGAGCGACTAAGAAGGCGAACGAGCTGATGGCGCATTCTTATGCGCATCTGTTCCGGCTGCCGGTCACGGGATTGCGCTTTTTTACCGTGTACGGTCCCTGGGGGCGTCCCGACATGTCGCTCTTCATCTTCACCCGCAAGATCCTCGCGGGCGAGCCCATCCCGGTCTTTAATTACGGCCATCACGCCCGCGACTTCACTTATATCGACGACGCGGTGGAAGGCGTTCTGCGCACCCTGGATACGATCGCCAGCCCCGATCCCAATTGGCGCCCTGAGGCGCCCGACCCGGCGACCTCGGAGGCGCCTTACCGCGTCTACAATATCGGCAATCACCGCCCGGTCGCCCTGCTCGACTATATCGCCACGATCGAGAGGGCCCTTGGCTTGGAGGCCAAGATCGAGCTCCTGCCAGCGCAACCCGGAGACGTGGCGGAGACTTATGCCGACGTGGAAGCGCTGAAGGAGGCGATCGGATTTCAGCCCGAGACCCGGCTCGACGTGGGAATCGAGCGCTTCGTCGCCTGGTATCGCGACTATTATAGGGTGTGAGGCACGCCAGCCTCCTCACCAACTCAAGATTCTGCGATTGGAGCTAGGTTGACAAGGCGTGCGGGGACACCATGATCGCTTCCTGCCGCCCAAACCCGAGTCCGCACCGTGTCAGCCAAAAAGCCAAAGCAGGCTTCACGTCTCTCGGCCTTCATCAGCCATGCCAAGGGTGATGCAAAAAAGGCGCAAGAGATCGCTGCCTCCTTGGAGGAGCGCGGCTTGAAATGCTGGATTGACCCGCGGGATGTGAGAGCCGGGCGCTCCTACGGCGACGAGATCATCACGGGGATCGAGAAGGCGCGCAGCTTCGTTCTCGTGTTGTCGAGGTCATCCAATGACTCGGCAATTTCTTCGCCTTCTGGAACCGCGGTGCGGTCTATGGGGCCAAGAGCGATTTCGCGCACGCGCAGACTTCACCAAGGCGCTCGACCTTAATCCCGACGATGCGACGAAAGCGAAGATCGCCGAGGCCTTGAACGCGCTCATGGCGAGCGCCAAGGCGGCCGATGCTCAGTCCTACGATCCGTCGGTGATCAGCGACCCGCCGGCCTTCGGGGAACACGATCAACTAAGCGGTTCGGCCTCCTCAAGCTACCCGGCCGACGCCATCATCCCCCTCTATAGAGGCCGAGCCAGCAATGCCCGCCGAGTAGCCATCCGGCCAATAGCGGGTAGGAAGAGGAGCGCCTACCGGTTGGTGAACACCGGCGCCCGCTTCTCGATGAAGGCCGCCATGCCCTCTTTCTGGTCTTCGGTGGCGAACAGCGAATAGAATTGGCCGCGCTCGAAGCGGGTGCCTTCCGCCAGCGTCGTGGCGAAGCCGCGATTGATCGCCTCCTTGATCATCATCACCGCGTGCTGCGACAGGTTGGCGATCTTGTCGGCCACGTTCATTGCCTCATCGAGGAGGCAGTCCGCAGGCACCACGCGGCTCACCAGGCCGGCACGCTCGGCCTCCTCGGCATACATGCGCCGTCCGGTGAGGCAGAGGTCCATGGCCTTGGCCTTGCCAGCGGCGCGCGGGAGCCTCTGGGTGCCGCCTGCGCCCGGCATGATGCCGAGCGTGATCTCGGGCTGGCCGAACGTGGCATTGTCGGCGGCGATGATGATGTCGCAACTCATGGCAAGCTCGCAGCCGCCGCCGAGCGCATATCCTGCGACCGCCGCGATGATCGGCTTGCGGCAGTGGCCGATGCGGTCGAAGGGGGCAAGAAAGTCGCTGCCATACGCCTCGACGAAGGTCTTGGCCTGCATCTCCTTGATATCGACGCCCGCGGCAAACGCCTTTTCGCTGCCGGTGATGACGATGCAGCCGATCGCGGGGTCGGCCTCGAAGCGGTCAAGCGTGCGGTTGAGCTCGGAGATGAGCAGCGCGTTCAGCGCGTTCAGCGCGTGCGGGCGGTTGAGCGTGATAACGCCGACCTTGCCTTTGTTGGTGACGAAGAGCGTCTCATAGACCGGCGTTGCTTTGCTCTTTTCTTGTTGCAAGCTGAGTTCATCGACAAACATGGCGTATGAGGTCCTTTAGCGTTGACAGGTTGGACAATAGAAGGTGGAGCGTCCTCCCTGGACGATGCGGCGTACGGTTCCTCCGCAGCCTTTGCGTGAGCAGGGCTTGCCTTCGCGGCCATAGACCTTGAATCTGTGTTGGAAGTCGCCGAGCGAGCCGTCGGCCCGTCTGTAATTACGCAACGAAGAGCCGCCGGCCTTGATCGCGTCTTCGAGCACCGCCTTGACGGCGGCGACCAGCGCTTCCGTCTTGGGTGTCGGCTTGCCGGATTTCGTGGCAAGCGTGCCGGCAAGCTTGAGCGGGGAGATATGGGCGCGATAGAGCGCCTCTGAAGCGTAGATATTGCCAAGCCCGGCGATCAGCCTCTGGTCGACCAGGGCGGCTTTGATCGAGGTGGCCTTGCCCTTCAGTTTGGACGCGAGCCAGGCGGGCGTGAAGGCGGGGCTGAGCGGCTCGACGCCGAGGCCCTTGAACAGTCCGTGGCTTTCGAGCGTGTCGGCACGTATGAGGTCCATGAGCCCGAAGCGTCGCGCGTCGCTGTAACGGACTGCCGTGCCGTCGCCCAGGTGGAACACGATATGCTCATGCTTGGGGATGTCGGGTTGTGGATGGGCGAAGCGCCCAGAGACGCTCGCCGCGCCATTGGCGACGTCGATGCTGAAGCTGCCGGTCATGCCGAGATGCATCACCAGCACCTCGCCGTCGTCCAGGCGGGCGAGGAGGTATTTGGCGCGTCGATCGAGCGCCTCGACCGTCCGCCCCTCAAGCCTCGCCCTGAAATGCTTGGGCAGCGGAAAGCGCAGATCGCCGCGCCTCTGCTCAACACGCACGAACGCGTTGCCGACCAGGACACGTTCAAGTCCCCGGCGCACGGTTTCGACCTCGGGAAGCTCTGGCATTGTGAACCGCCATATCGCACTGCAGAAGAAGCCTCGTTGCGCTGCAACAATAGCCTGATCTTGGGCCTTGCGCTATTGTCCCGCGCATGAACGAGGACATTGAGCGCCCTGAGGCCGCAAACGCGAAGGCAAGCTTCGGCTTTGCCGATGTCGCGGGTGAGACCAAGCAAGGCCTTGTGAACGAGGTTTTTGCCAAGGTCGCGCGCCGCTACGACCTGATGAACGACCTGATGTCCGGCGGCCTCCACCGCCTGTGGAAAAGCGAGCTTCTCGCCTGCCTCGCGCCGCCGAAAAGCGCCGTTTCCTACGCCCTTCTCGACGTTGCCGGAGGCACCGGCGATGTCGCCCTCAGATTCGTGAAAGAGGCAGGGAAGGGGGCCAGCGTCGTAGTCTGCGACATCAGCGCCGAGATGATCGAGGTGGGGCGGGCCCGAGGTGAAAAGGAAGCGAACAGCCTCAGCTTCGTGCGCGGCAATGCCGAGGCGTTGCCCTTCGCGAAAGCAAGCTTCGACGCCTACACCATCGCTTTCGGCATGCGCAATCTCACCCATTTTGAGGCGGCGCTTGCCGAGGCCTTCCGCGTGCTGAAGCCCGGCGGGCGGTTCCTCTGCCTTGAATTCTCGAGCGTCGAGGTGCCGGTGCTCGACAAGCTTTACGACGTCTATTCGTTCCGCGCCATTCCGATACTTGGCGGCCTCGTTACCGGCGATAGCGCCTCTTACCGATATCTCGTGGAGAGCATCCGCCGCTTCCCCGATCAGAAAACCTTCATGGGATTGATCGAGGATGCCGGCTTCGAGCGGGCGCGCTACCGCAATCTCACTGGCGGGATCGCGGCCATCCACTCCGCTTGGCGGCTTTGATGAGGACCTTTAGGTGAACGCCATTGCCAATATGGCGCGGCTCACGCGGGCAAGCGTCGTCATCGCCTGGAGCGGCGCG
>DASYIU010000060.1:0-5357 GCA_035997285.1 Methyloceanibacter sp.
CCGCGCTGCAAGATCACCAGAACCGGGATGAGCAGCAGAAGCACCCACGCGCTGGTCAGCACGATGGCGAGGCCGAAATAGACGAGCGCGAAGCCGATATAGATGGGGTTGCGCGTAATCTTATAGGGGCCAGTGGTGACCAGCGCAGTGGAAGGCCTCCCCGGCACCACATCGGTACCGGCGAAGTGGAAGGCGCGGACCGAGACGGCGGCAAGGGCAAAGCCGCTCACGATCAAAGCAAATCCCGTCGCAAGCGCAAGCCCATTGGCCGATGCCAGGCCGGGCCCGATGGGAACGACGAGGGTCAACAGGCAGCCGAGCGCCAGCGCGCCGAGAAACAGAAGCGGCGGCTTGATGGCCACGTCGGCAAAGTCGGTCGTCGGCATGACCATGCGGGTCCACAGGCGCGCGATTAAAACGCGCGAGAAGTGTAACACGCCGCTTCACTTTCTCCGTGCCGGGCTCGAGCCGCGAGCTATACAAAAAGCGCCGCCCGAGGACACGGATTGCGGCGCCGCGAGGCCGAAATCGCGATTGCGCCCCATTGGCCACCAACGCATAGGGGCATTTTGCCCCTTGCGCCGATGCGCCCCGCCGCCTATTTGATTGTGGAGCATTGCAGGGCTTTTGGCCGCAATGCTTCAGTGGTGTCTTGCGCAAAGCCTGCGAATCGTTGCAGCAAATATTTGCGCCCTAACGAAAGAAGATACGCGGGGCGCTTCGGGCCTCGCGGAATTTTTGCTAACGCATGACCTTTTCACATCTTGGCCTAAGCCTGAAAGTGTTGTCTGCCGTTGAGGCGGCAGGCTTCGATACCCCCACCCCCATTCAAGACAAAGCCATCCCCATCGCCGTGACGGGCCGCGACGTGCTCGGCATCGCGCAGACGGGGACCGGCAAGACCGCCTCCTTCGTGCTGCCGATGCTGACGCGGCTCGAGCGAGGCCGGGCGCGTGCGCGCATGCCGCGCTCGCTGATCCTCGCGCCCACCCGCGAGCTTGCCGCCCAGGTCGCCGAGCATTTCGAGATTCTCGGCAAGAGCCATAAGCTCACCGTCGCGCTTCTGATTGGCGGGGTGTCTTACGACGACCAGGACCGCAAGCTCGATCGCGGCGCCGACGTGGTGATCGCGACGCCCGGCCGGCTGCTCGATCATTTCATGCGCGGCAAGCTGCTCCTCAACGGCATCGAGATCCTGGTGGTCGACGAGGCCGACCGCATGCTCGATATGGGTTTCATTCCCGATGTCGAGCGCATCTGCAAGCTCCTCCCCTTCACGCGGCAAACGCTGTTCTTCTCGGCGACGATGCCGCCCGAGATCCAACGCCTCGCCGACAATTTCCTGCACCGCCCCGAACGTATCGAGGTGGCCCCGCAAGCCCCCGCCGCAACGACAATCGTGCAAAGGCTGAAAAAGGCCCCTGACGATCCTGCCGGCAAGCGCGAGGCGCTCCGCGCCTTGATGCGGGAGATCGACGTCAAGAACGCCATCATCTTCTGCAACCGCAAGAAGGACGTCGGCATCGTCTACCGGTCGTTGCTCCGCCATGGCTTCAGTGTCGGGGCCCTGCACGGGGACTTGGACCAGCATCAGCGCACGGCGACGCTCGATGCCTTCCGCAACGGCTCGATCGCCTTCCTTGCCGCAAGCGACGTGGCGGCGCGCGGGCTCGATATCCCCGACGTCAGCCACATCTTCAATTACGACGTGCCCATCCACCCTGAAGACTATGTGCACCGCATCGGACGCACAGGACGGGCCGGGCGCGAGGGCTTTGCCGCCATGCTGGTGACGCCCAGAGACTTCAAAGCGCTCAAAGCCATCGAGAAGCTACTCCGCCAAGAGATCCCGTGGATCGACGGCGCGGCGACTCCGACCGAGCCTCGCGAAGCATCTGAATCTCGGTCAAATGGCCGGCATCAGCGCGGCGGCCGCTCGAAACACCCAAAGGGCCCTTCCGGAAGGGGCGCGCATGCCGGCCCCTCCGCCACGAGCCCGCAAGCAAAACAACCTCCAAGGCACGAGACAAAGCACGAGGCGCCGGCCGCACCGCGGAGCGCCCCCCCTCAGAACGGCAACCACGCCAAGGCGAGGGATGAACGCCGGAACGAACCCCGGCCTGACCAGCATAGACACCAGCACCAGGGTGAGCGGAAACCGACGCACACCCATGCTGCCTCCGCCGACCGCCCGGCACCCGCGCACAGGGCGCCCCAGCTCCAGCCCGCGCGTTCGAAACAGCAGGGCATGGGCGACCACGTCCCCGCCTTCATGATGCGGCCGGTGCGGGTCCCGGGCCAGTAGCCGGCTCCCCTTAGTTCAACGAATTCCATCATGCCCGAACTTGATCCGGCATGCCCGTTTCTACCCCGTCGATGGCCAGATGTGGATGCCCGGCACAAAGCCGGGCATGACGAGAAGTATACGAGGGGAGGAGCGCTAAGACGTCGGCTCGGAGGCTTCGGCGCCGCTCTGCGCGGCTTCGGCCGCAGGCTTGAGCGAGACGGATTCCCCGCAGCCGCAGGCGCTCGTCTGGTTCGGGTTGTTGAACACGAAGCCAGAGCGCATCCGGTCGGTGCGGTAGTCCATCTCGGTGCCAAGCAGGAACATCACGGCCGTCGGGTCGATGAGGAGCTTGACGCCCTTGTCCTCGATCAACTCGTCGTGCGGCCCGCGCGCTTGCGCATATTCCATGGTGTATTCCATGCCGGCGCAGCCGCCATTCTTCACGCCGATGCGAACGCCGGCAATCTCCTTGCCGGAGGCGACCGAGAGCGCGCGGATGCGTTCGGCGGCAGCCTCGGTCAGGCTCATCACTTGCGGGCGGGGACGAATGCTCATGGCTACCAATTGGGTTGGGGCGTGGGACCGTTCAAGTCTTGTCCTTAAGTCTGCCCTTTAGAACATGTTCAGCGCAAGCCGCGCCTCCTCAGACATCCGCGTCATGTCCCAAGGAGGATCGAACACGAGCTTGACCTTCACCTGGCCTACCCCTGGCACGGACGAGACCGCGTTCTCGACCCAGCCCGGCATGTCGCCGGCGACCGGGCAGCCGGGCGCCGTCAGCGTCATGTCCACCTCGATGTTGCGGTCGTCATCGACGTCGAGGCGATAGATGAGGCCCAGCTCGTAGATATCGACGGGGATCTCGGGATCGAACACGGTCTTGAGCGCAGCAATGAGGTCGCCGCGTAGGCGGTCAAGCTCTTCGGCCGGGATGGCCGACCCATCGCCTTTCGGCGTCCAAGCGGTCTCAGGTTTTGGCTCAACCGGCGCAGCTGCGCCTTGCTGAGCCGCGGCCTGAAGGGCTTCCTCCGCGGACACCGCCGCCTCATCCTGATCTCGAATCTTTTCAATCATTTCGTGCACTCGTCTAAGCAAACATCTCACGCGCCTTCTTGAGCGCTTCCACGAGCTTATCCACTTCCTCGAAGGTATTATACATGGCGAAGGATGCCCGGCATGTCGAGGTGACGCCAAAGCGCGCCAGGAGCGGCTCGGCGCAATGGGTGCCGGCCCTGACCGCCACCCCGTAGCGGTCGAGGATCGTGCTCACGTCATGGGGGTGGGCGCCATCCACATTGAAGGCGACGATACTGCCCTTGTCTTTGGCGCGGCCGAAGATGCGCAGCCAGTTCAGCTCGCCCAAACGCTCCATGGCATAGGCCAGCAATGCATTCTCGTGGGCGGTGACGCGCTCGCAGCCGACGCTCTCGACATAATCGATGGCTGCGCCGAGCCCGATGGCCTGCACGATGGCCGGCGTGCCCGCCTCGAAGCGGTGGGGGGGCTTGCCGTAGGCCACGTCCTCGGTGGTCACCCAAGCGATCATCTCGCCGCCGCCCTGGTAGGGCCGCATGGTCTCGAGGTGCTCCTTTTTGCCGTAGAGCACGCCGATGCCGGTCGGCCCATAAAGCTTGTGGCCGGTGAAGGCATAGAAATCGACGTCGAGGTCCTGCACATCGACGGGGAGATGCACCGCCCCTTGGGCGCCATCGACCAGCACCGGGATGCCCCGTGCGTGGGCGATCCTCACCACCTCCTTGATCGGCACGACGGTGCCGAGCACGTTCGACATGTGGGTGATGGCGATCATCTTGGTGCGCGGGCCGATCAGGCGCTCGAACGCATCGAGCAGGAACTCGCCGCTGTCGGACACCGGCGCCCATTTCAGCACCGAGCCTTGGCGCTCGCGCAGGAAATGCCAGGGCACGATGTTGGAATGGTGCTCCATGATGGTGAGCAGGATCTCGTCCCCCTCCCCGATCTTGGGAGCGCCATAGGAGGAGGCGACGAGGTTGATCGCCTCGGTGGCGTTGCGGGTGAAGATGATCTCCTCGTCCGAGCGCGCATTGAGGAAACCGCGCACCGACTCCCGCGCCTTCTCGAAATTGGCGGTCGAGAGGTTGCTCAGATAGTGCAGCCCGCGATGCACATTGGCGTATTCCTCGCCATAGGCCCGCTGGATCGTGTCCAGCACCACGCGCGGCTTCTGCGACGAGGCGCCATTATCGAGATAGACGAGAGGCTTGCCGTTCACCTTGCGGGACAGGATGGGAAAGTCGGCGCGAATCGCGTCCACGTCGAAGGGCGCTGCAATCGCCTGGAGGTCCTTCGCCGACGGGGTAAGGACGGTCATTGCCGCTCCCTCACTCGAGCCTGACGCCGAGCCACTCGGCGGCGGCGGCGGCCAAGGCGTTGCGCAGCCCCTCATCCTCGACGCGCTCGAACGCCTCGCCGACGAAAGCTTGGATCAGCAGCGCGCGGGCCTGCGGCTCGGGGATGCCGCGCGCCTCAAGGTAGAACAACAGATCCTCGTCGATCTGGCCTGAGGTCGAGCCGTGGCCGCACACTACGTCGTCGGCGAAGATCTCAAGCTCGGGCTTCGAGTCGAACTCTGCCGTCTCAGACAGAAGCAGCGCTCCTGCCATTTGCTTGCCGTCGGTCTTTTGCGCGCCGGGCGAAACGATGATCTTGCCCTGGAAGACGCCGCGGGCCTCGCCGTCGAGCACGCCCTTGAACAGCTCGCGGCTGGTACAGCGCGGCACGGCATGCTCGACCAGCAGCGTCGTGTCGCAATGCTGGCGGCCGCGCATGAGGAAGGCGCCTGAGATGTCCACGGCAGAGCCTTCGCCGGCGAAGCGCGCATAGACCTGGTTGCGGATAACGGCAGCACCGGTCGAGAACTGAAAGGCGTCGTAGCGGGCGTCGGCGCCAAGCTCGACCAGCCAAGTGGAGAGATGGAGCGCGTCCTCCCCGTCCCGCTCGAGCTTCACATGCCTGACCGCGGCCTTGTCACCGACGAGAAGCTCGGTCACCGCATTACGCTGTAGTCCGCGGATACCGAGGCTGCCGA
>DASYIU010000061.1:0-2943 GCA_035997285.1 Methyloceanibacter sp.
GCGGACTACCAGGCCCTGCGCATCAGG
Source organism: Methyloceanibacter sp. (assembly GCA_035997285.1). GTDB lineage: Bacteria > Pseudomonadota > Alphaproteobacteria > Rhizobiales > Methyloligellaceae > Methyloceanibacter. The sequence goes on from DASYIU010000061.1 coordinate 28, forward strand.
CTCGGCGTGCCTGAGGGCGGCCGTGACTATGAGTTCGGCGATATCTTTCCCCATGAGGCGCTGTTCGATCAATTGAACGGCGTCGACTTCGCCAAGGGATGCTTTGTCGGCCAGGAGGTCGTCTCGCGCATGCAGCATCGCGGTACCGCGCGGAAACGCATCGTGCCGGTCGAAGGCGCCAAACCCTTGCCTGCTTCCGGCACGAGCATCGAGGCTGGCGGCGTTCCAATCGGAGCGCTAGGCTCGGTGAGCGGCGCCTGTGCGCTTGCGCTAGTGCGGCTCGACCGCGCCGAGGAGGCCATCGCCCGCGGCACGCCCCTGATGGCGGCAGATGTGGGGCTCACGCTTCGCAAGCCGGCCTTCGCGCGCTTCGCCGTGCCCACGGCCGAAGTCTCGGCATGACCGCGCGCGGAGAGCCCCAGCGCTGCCCGTGGCCCGGCACCGACCCTCTCTATGTCGCCTATCATGACGAGGAGTGGGGCGTGCCGGAGCGCGAGGATCGGGCGCTCTACGAGAAGCTCGTGCTCGACGGCTTCCAGGCCGGGCTCTCCTGGATCACCATCTTGCGGAAGCGCGAGGCGTTCCGTCGCGCTTTCGATGGCTTCGCCCCGGAGAAGATCGCGCGCTACACGAGCAAGAAAGTCGCCCGCCTGATGCAAGACGAGGGCATCGTGCGCAACCGCATGAAGATCGACGGCGCCATCGCCTCGGCGCGCGCCTGGCTCCACATCATGGAGACAGGCGCAGGCTTTGCGCCCTTTCTCTGGGACTTCGTCGACGGCACGCCGATCGTCAACCGCTATGGCGCGCTCGCCGAGATTCCCGCCGAGACGGCGCTGTCAGGCGCCATATCCAAGGAACTCAAATCGCGCCGCTTCAAGTTTTGCGGCCCGACGATCGTCTATGCCTTCATGCAGGCGACCGGCATGGTCAACGACCACCTCACGAGCTGTCCCCGTCACGCGGCTTGTGCAAGGCTCGGCCGCGTGTCGACTCAGCCCCGGCCCCGCGGATCCATGCTGCGCGGATAGGTGCGCTCCTCTTGGATCTTTCCGTTGCGCTTTTTGATGCGGACCGAGCCCATCTTGCCAACAGCCTTCTCCAGCACGCCGCCCTTGGTTGCTGCGGCCTTGGTGGCGAAGCTCTTGACTGCCTGGCCGGTACCTTCATGTTTCAGCACCCAGCGCTTCTTCTTGTCGTCATGCGCCAATGAATATCTCGGCAACTTTGCCATATGCGTCTCCCACGTGACGGTTTAGATAGCCTGTACTCTGACAAAACAGTCAATGAATGGCATTATGTGCGGGATTCGTCCATTTCTTCCTGACCCAGTTCGCATACTATTGATCGCACCAATAGTGACACCATCTGACGCATCAGCCCGTGAAGAGCGCACAAAAATTGCGTGACACCGCGCCAAATCTCGGCGCACGCGCGTGGCAGCGCATGCTGAGCGGGCGGCGTCTCGACCTGCTCGACCCCTCCCCGCTCGACATCGAGATCGAGGACATCGCTCACGGCTTGGCCAGGGTCGCCCGCTGGAACGGCCAGACCGACGGCGAGCACGCCTTCTCCGTGGCCGAGCACAGCCTTCTCGTCGAGGCCATCGCGGGCGAGCTTGAGCCTGAGCTCGATCGGCGCTTCAGGCTCGCCGCCCTCATCCATGACGCGCCGGAATATGTCATCGGTGACCTGATCAGCCCGTTCAAGTCCGTGCTTTCGCTGGACTATCGCGCCTTCGAGGCAAGACTGCTCGGCGCCATTCACCTTCGCTTCGGGCTTCCCGCCGAGCTTCCCCCCGACATCGCCAAGCTGATCAAGCGCGCCGACAAGATCACGGCCTATTACGAGGCAACCTCCCTTGCCGGTTTCGCGCGGGAGGAGGCGCGGCGCTTCTTCGGCCAGCCGCGGGGCTTGAGCCCAGCTCTCGTCAAGAGGCTGTCGCACTTAAGCCCGTTTCCTGCGGCAGAGGGAGAGGCGCGATTCCTCAAGCGTTTCAATGAGCTCAATCGATGACAGACGGCGCGTCGAAAATCGTATCGAAGCGAAATGACCTCCCTGATTTTGCCAAGAGAACAAGCTAGAGTGCCGCACACTATGAACCCCGAAACCATCTACGTCGCACCGCTCAGCCTGGTCGAGGCCACGGTCGCCGACGCCCGCGTCAGCCATCTCGTGACGCTGATCAACGGCGAGACCCTGATCAGCACGCCGCCGAGCATCGGGCCCGAGCGACATCTCAGGCTTGCCATGAACGATATCTGCGAGCCGCAGCCCGGCCTTGTGCTTCCCTGCGAGACGCATGTCGAGGACCTGATCAGGTTCGCACTCGAATGGAACCGCCAGGCCCCGCTCCTGATTCATTGTTGGGCCGGCATCAGCCGCTCGACGGCGGCGGCCTTCATCTCGCTCTGCGCGCTCAATCCGGAGACCGACGAGCTTGAGTTGGCGCGTGCGCTCCGCCGCGCTTCGCCGACCGCCTATCCCAACCGGCTTCTCGTCACTCTTGCCGACGAGGCTCTGTCGCGGGATGGGCGCATGCTCACCGCCGTCGAGGGTATCGGCCGCGGGCGAATCGCCGAGGAGGCCGAGGTGTTCGCCCTGCCGGCGCTCCTTGCCGCCTAGCCGCTGCCATGGCTGAATCGAGACGCAAAGCTTCCGTCGCCGAGGACATCCCGGACAACCCGCAGATCGAGCTTGGGCTCAACGCCGCCATCGTCACGGTGCGCGACCAGCAGCCCCACATCCTGGTGGTGCGGCCCGGGACGGCGGGATCGGGCGCATGGGACGCGCTTCCCTTCGGCTTCTTCGCTCCGCGGGCGCACCGGACTCTCGAGATCGGCTTGCGCGAATGGGTGAAGCGGCAGACCGGCCTCGATCTCGGCTATGTCGAGCAGCTCTATACGTTCGGCGACC
>DASYIU010000062.1:0-5514 GCA_035997285.1 Methyloceanibacter sp.
CATCGGTCCAGACAACGCGACCGTCGGCACGATCCTCCGAGATAATGGCTATGCCACTTCGTGGTTCGGCAAGAACCACAACACGCCGGGCTTCCAGTACAGCGTTGCGGGTCCCTACAATCAATGGCCGTCGGGGATGGGCTTCGATTATTTCTACGGCTTCATGGGCGGCGAGACTGATCAGTGGCAGCCGTATCTTTTCCGTGATCACACCCAGATTTTTCCGTGGATCGGCAAGGCTGACTACAATCTCACCACGGACATGGCGGACGAGGCGATTGGGTATATGAGGCAGCTCAACGCTGCGTCGCCGAACCAGCCGTTCTTCATCTACTACGTTCCGGGCGGGAGCCATTCCCCGCACAACCCGACGCCAGAGTGGATCGACAAGTTCAAGGGCAAGTTCGACATGGGCTGGAATACCATGCGCGAACAGATCTTCGCCAATCAGAAACGGCTGGGGGTCATTCCTGAGAATGCGCAGTTGACACCTTGGCCCGATGATCTGCATCTCCTCAGCCGGCTGACGAGACCTTCGAGGTCGGCGTCGACACCCGCACGGGAGTCGGGGACGCCGACTACCAGATTCCGTTCCGCTTTACCGGAACCATCGAAGAGGTGACCGTCGCGCTCGAGCGATAAAAGTCAGATAGCCCAAGTATTGGAGCATGTTTGCAGCGGAGGGACAGCATGCCGTACGCAATCGCGCTGACTTTGGGACTGCTTCTCTCTCCGGCTTTCGCGTCCTCAGCGCAGGCCGTCACCGAGGAGGAGGCGCATTCGATCGGCGTCGACGCCTATCTCTATCTCTACCCGCTCGTAACCATGGACATCACGCGGCGGCAGCTCACCAACATGGAGCCTGGCGCAGGGTCTCTCGGCGGGCCGGCAAACCGGTTCGCCAACATCGCGGAATTTCCTGCCGCCGACATGCGGGTGGTCGTCAGGCCGAACTTCGACACCCTCTATTCCAGCGGCTGGCTGGACCTGACCAAAGAGCCGGTCATCGTGTCCGTGCCGGACACCGGCGGCCGCTACTACCTCCTGCCGATGCTTGATATGTGGAGCGACGTGTTCGCCTCGCCCGGCTGGCGTACAACCGGCACGGGCGCCGGAAATTTCCTGGTGACGCCCCCCGGCTGGCGCCCTGACTTACGTGACAAGTTCGTTGAGGAGTTCAAGCTCCCCGATGGCACACAGCGTATCGATGCGCCGACGCCCTATGCCTGGATCATCGGCCGCACCAAGACGGACGGCCCCGCCGACTATGACGCCGTCCACAAGATCCAGGCAGGCTACAAGATCACGCCGCTGTCGCAATGGGGCAAGGAGCCCGAGCCGGTCGAGGTGAAGATCGATCCGAGTGTCGACATGAAGACGCCGCCCAAGGTCCAAGTCGACACCATGAAGGCGGGCGAGTTCTTCGCCGAAGCGGCAGAGATCCTCAAGCTGCAGCCGCCGCATTTGACCGACCAGCCGATCATCGCGAGGCTGAAGCGCATTGGCTTCGAAGTTGGAAAGAGCTTCGACATCGACAAGGTCGATCCCGCCGTTAAGGCCGGCCTCGAAAGCGCGCCCGAGGATGCGCAGAAGCTCATGCTTTGGAAGCTCCCGACACTTGCCCGTGTGGCGAACGGCTGGGGGATGAACACCGACACGATGGGCGTCTACGGCAACTATTATCTGAAGCGCGCGCTCATCGCCCGGGAGGGCCTTGGCGCCAATGTGCCCGAGGATGCGATCTACCCGCTGAACCTTGCCGACGATACGGGCAAGCCGCTCGAGGGCGCCAACGCTTACACGATCCATTTCGACAAGGGCGCCACGCCACCGTCCCAAGCGTTCTGGTCAGTCACGCTTTACGACTCTGACGGGTTCCAGGTCGCCAATCCGCTCAACCGCTTCGCCGTGTCGAGCTGGATGCCCTTCAAATACAATGCCGATGGATCGCTCGACCTCTATTTCCAGAATGAGAGCCCAGGCGCCGACAAGGAGGCGAATTGGCTGCCAGCGCCAAAAGGGCCGTTCAATCTGACGATGCGCCTTTACGCCCCGAAGTCCGATGCTCTCACCGGCAAGTGGAACCCGCCACCCGTGGTGAAGGCCAGCGCGCAAGGCGGCTTGCCGCAATAGGGCACTAAGGCTTGCTCTGGCCCAATTGTGGTTGTCCACTCTGAGTAAAGGAGCAACCAAGCGAGGCGATGGCCGTTTCGCCACCGCCGATCCTGCGGAATGGCCCAAAAACCGCCGAGAGCACCGAGCCCTGCGCGTAAGCCCCTGGTGGCGCTGACTGGCGCCACGGGCTTCATCGGCCGTTATTTGCTCAAGGAGCTGCCCAAGCGCGGCTACCGCGTGCGCGTCCTCCTGCGCCGTCCCGCCGCCCTCCCCGCCGGCTGCGCCAGCGCCCTGATCGGCGATCTCGCCAAGCCTTACAACATGGCGGAGGCGCTGGCCGAGGTCGACGCGGTGATCCACTCGGCGGGCCTCTCGACCACCATGTCGGGGTCGCCGGAGGACGACTACCGCCTGTTCAACACCGAGGCCACGGTCGGATTTGCCAAAGCCGTGCAGCGGGCAGGCATCAAGCGCTTCGTCTTTCTCTCCTCGATCAGGGCGCAGTCCGGCCCCACCGCCGATTGCGTCTTGACCGAGGACCGGGAGCCGCGGCCGACCGATGCTTACGGCCGCTCCAAACTTGCCGCCGAGCAGGGCCTGGCCGAAACCGATCTCGACTGGGTGGCGCTGCGACTAGCGCTTGTCTACGGGCCGGGCGTCGAGGGCAACATGGCAAGGCTGATCAAGCTCGCCCGTTCCCCCTATCCGCTGCCCCTTGCCGGGCTCAAGGGCGAGCACTCGCTGCTTGCCCTCGACAATCTCGTCGCGGCCGTCGACAAGGCGCTTGCCGCGTCTCATACGCTCCGGCGCCCGCTCCTCGTCGCCGACCCTAAGCCTCTCACCATCGGGGCGATGATCGCGGCCATGCGCCAGGGCCTTGGGCGGCGGGCCGGGCTGTTCTACGTGCCTAAGCCCCTGCTCAAGGCGGCTTTGCGAGCCGCAGGACACGCCGGGGGCTACGAGCCTCTGTTCGGCTCTCTCGTCGCCGACCCTTCCGCTCTTGCGCGTCTGGCTTGGGTCCCTCCCGTCGCGACACCAGCCGGGCTTGCAGCGCTTCTCCGGGATGAGCCGGCGCCCGGTTAGTTGCACCGCACAAAGCGCCGCGACTTTTATCTGCTTTGGATACGAACGGTCTTACCATCGTCGCATTTTCTTGCTATGGTGTTTATGGCTGACGGGGGTCGCCATTTGAACAAGGCGCTTGCCTTGGAGACTTCCGACTCTGAACCCCTGAAGAAGCTTCAGAGCGAATCTCCCGGGCAGGCCGAGGAGGTGGGATGGCACTCCCGAAGATTGTCCTGCGCGGCAGAAAGATCATTCTCCTGAGCGGCTTCAAGAACGGGGCCAAGGACAAAAGCACCAAGCATCGCGCCCTCGTGGTCGACGCCGAGGATAAGCTGCGGCAAGCCGCCCAGCTGAACCCCGACGCGGTTGCTTTCGGCTACGTGGCGGGCGAATGGGTTGCGGCTGCCTGAGCTCGTTCCGGTGCTGACCGATACGATTGGCTAATGGCTTTGCCGCGCGCGATTGGCGCTGCCTCAGTGCGGCGAGATCGCAACGCCCCAGGGTGAAGAGCCCACGGCGATCGACTTCACCACAGTGAGGCTTGGGACGTCGATCACCGACACATCGTTGCTGTTGCCGTTGGTCACGAACAGCAGCGCCTCGTCGGGGGTGAAGGCAAGTTGCCAGACCCGCTGGCCGACCAGCAGATATTTTTCCACCTCGAAGGTCTTGGCGTTGACTACGGCCACGCGATTTGCCGGACCTAAGGCCACGAAGGCCTTCGTGCCATCCTTGTTGATGCGCACGCCGACCGGCTGAATTTGCTCTTGCTGCACGCCGGGGATGGAGAAGCCGATCGTCTTGACGATCTTGCGTGTCTTCACGTCGATGACCGACGCGGTCCCGGCCACCTCAGAGGTGACCCACAGCTGGCCCCCGTCGGCGGTAAACTCGGCGAAGCGCGGTCTCTGCCCGACCAGCACATTGTCGGTGATCTCATAGGTGCCGGTGTCAATGAAATGCGCCATGTTGGTGGTTTCCGAGGTGCTGATCACGATCTTGCCGTCCGGGCTCACCCCGACGCCTTCGGGCTCCACACCCACCTGCACTTCCGCCACCACTTTTCTCTGGTCGAGGTCGATCACCGTGAGCAGATTGTCGTCCTCGTTGGAGACGTAGACCGGACTGCCCGAAGGATGGATGTTGAGCAGCTCCGGATCGGGCCCTGACGGCAAATCTCCCACCACCTCCCGCTTGGCCACGTCGAGGACCTGCACGGTGTCGTCGTCGCTCGCGCAAATGAGGAGATATTTGCCGTCCTTGGTCAGCATGATGCCGCGCGGACGCTGACCCACGGGAATGGTCTCCTTCACCTCGAGAGTGGTGCTGTCGAGGACGGTGATCGAGTTCCCCTTCTCGTTGGAGACGTATACCGTATAGGCCTTGACCGGCCCGGCGGCGGCCGCCAGACCAATGGTGGCTACGATTGTCCCAGCAAGCCTTATTGCGCTGCTGCTCATTCTTACGCGCCCTCTCCGGTCAGCGCCGCCCTTCAGGCAGCCGAACCGTCTCGTCCCTAACCTTCAGCGGAACTTGCATTTGCTCTCCGGCTCATCGATACCGAGCGTGTCGACCTCGGCATGCTCATGCAGAAAGCCTTCTTGCGGCGACATCGACACCGGCAGATCGGGGCCGGCGACGATGATCGGCTGCCTGAGCTGACCGTCCCATTTGCGGAAGGTGACCTTCTGTCCCTTGAACGCCGCGAGTCCGAAGTCGTCGCTGCGGAGAAAGGCGTTGACGGGGCCGAACTCGCCCGAGCCCACCCGCGTGGTGGCTTCGCCGACGGCACGCACGGCGACCCAGGCTTGATAATCGAGCGGCAGCATGAAGCGTTTGGCAAAGCGCTGAAAGCGGTTCTGCATCTGCGTCGCGCCCCATTGCTCATGCGCCGGGTGCCAGCTCATGGCCGTGAGCCCTGCCGTACCGGCGACCGGCCGAGGATCCCAGGTGCGGTAGGGAAGATACGGGCCGAACACCTCCGTCTCGTCGGCAACGACCACGATGTCGTAGTTGGGGCCGCCCTGGGTGAAGACCGGCATTTGCAATTGGATCTGCAGCTGGCCTGAATCGGAGCGGCGCGCGCCGGGCGTCTCCTTGTATTCGCGCTCCTCGACAATCGTGCCGCCGAAGCGCTTTGCCGCCCTGTGCAAGGCGTCGAGGTAAGCGAGGTCCGCGGGGAAGACGCCCTTCACCACCAGCCAGCGCTGCCACCTCTTCCAGACGAGATATTGCGCGAGCGCATCGGCGAGCATGGCGCGGTCCGGCGCCGTATGCAGCACATTCGCCCGGCAGTCCTTCTCACGAAGATTCTCGTCGCTTGCGCGAACGTTG
>DASYIU010000063.1:0-1990 GCA_035997285.1 Methyloceanibacter sp.
ATCGGGCAACGCCTCCCTCCCAATCCGACGAGGTCGGGACGTCCCCCTGCTCACCGAATGGCTACCAATCGTCTGCGCCCCGCAAAAGTTGCGGTCAGGCTGGAGCTATCGGCGAAAGTTGGAGACGGCATGAAGGGTTAAGGCGGCGTATCGTGGGGGTGCTTGACGCCTCCACTTCTCCACCGAAGGAGTGATACGCCGTGACCGACACTAACGTTTTCCAACTCTCCCAGCCAGGGACTTTTGCCGATTCGCTGACCGAGGTTTTGCGCAACGGCGCGCGAGCGCTGCTGGCGCAGGCTGTCGAGGCCGAAGTGGCGGCCTTGCTCAGCGGCCATGCCGATAAGCTGACCGACGACGGTCGCCAACGGCTGGTGCGCCACGGGCATCTGCCCGAGCGCGAGATCATGACCGGCATTGGCCCGGTCGCCGTGCGCTGCCCGCGCGTGCGTGACCGCGTCGGCGAAGGCTCCGAGCGTATCCGCTTTTCGTCGGCGATTCTGCCGCCCTACGCGCGCCGGTCGAAGAGCCTCGAGGTGCTGATCCCGATCCTCTACCTCAAAGGCATTTCCACCGGCGGCTTCGAGGAGGCGCTGATCGCGTTGCTCGGCAAGGACGCCGGCGGGCTCTCGGCCTCGACCATCGGGCGGCTCAAGGACGCCTGGTCGGAGGAGCACGTGCACTGGAGCAAGCGCGATCTCTCGGCCAAACGCTACGTCTACTTCTGGGTCGACGGGATCCACGTGCAGGCCCGGCTCGAGGATGCCGCACAGTGTCTGTTAGTCATCATCGGCGCCACGCCCGAAGGCAAGAAGGAACTCGTCGGCCTCATCGACGGCGTGCGTGAGAGTACGCAATCCTGGAGGGAACTGCTGCTCGACCTGAAGCGGCGCGGGCTCGCGATGGGTCCCGAGCTCGCGGTCGCCGACGGGGCGCTGGGTTTCTGGCAAGCGGTCGAGGAAGTGTGGCCGAAGACGCGCGGCCAGCGCTGCTGGGTGCACAAGACCGCCAATGTGCTGAACAAGCTGCCGAAGAGCCAGCAATCGAAAGCCAAGCGGGCGCTGCAGGAGATCTGGATGGCCGAGACCAAAAAGGACGCGCTCGCGGCGTTCGATGCCTTCGTCGAGACCTGGGGCGTCAAATACGACAAGGCGGTCGAGTGCCTGCTCAAGGATCGCGAAGCGCTGCTGGCTTTCTACGACTTCCCTGCCGAGCACTGGAAGCATCTGCGCACGACGAATGTCATCGAAAGCTCGTTCGCGACCATCCGCCACCGCACAGTGCGCTCGAAGGGATGCCTCTCGAACAAGACCGCGCTCGCCATGATCTTCAAGCTCGCCGAGGCCGCCGAGAGAAGCTGGCGTCGCCTCAATGGTCACAACCAGTTGCCCAAAGTTATCCTCGGTGTAAAGTTCACCGACGGAATCGAGGTTGTCAGATCGCAAGCTCAAGCCGCTGCCGCCTGATCCCTTCCGTCACCAAAATTCGGCGATAGCTCAACTTTCCCGCAAATTCTTGCTTCTTTTGTTTGGCGCCGCCGGGTGGCTAAGCTGCAAACGGACTAATTGCGCCCGCAGGCGGCCGGTCCAACATCTTCTGATCTTCCTACGAAATCGTTATGTTCGATCCGGAACCAAACCGGGTCCCCATCCATTTACCTCTGGGCGGAGATTGCACCGAGGATTGCACGCGCCCTTACGACTCAGCGACAAAACGTGTCGGTGCTGGCGCGAGCCGCGCGATGGGACGCGGCCAAATCCAAGATCGTATCGTCATGCCTACGTCCAAGGAATGTCGCCAACAGGCCAAAGCGTGCTTGCAACTTGCTCGGGCGGCCAGCGATTTCTACGTGAAGATCGCGCTTTCCGAACTGGCGAGTGATCTCGAAGAGATGGCGGAACGCCAAGACCGGCGCCCGCTCGTTATCGACCGCTATTAGGCCTTCTCTACCCGCTCGCTGAGCGCGCGCGGCGAGCGGCCATGCTGCCGT
>DASYIU010000064.1:0-5056 GCA_035997285.1 Methyloceanibacter sp.
TTCATCGGCGCGCGCACGCGCTTCCGTGTAGAAATCCTGGTCGGTCAGCGCGGCGGAATGATTGTCGATGCACGCTTGTTCCTCCCCGCTCCACATGCGGCCCATTCCGCAGCTGACCTTGGTGCAGGCTTTCTTCTTGGCGCTGTATTTGTAGCCGGCAGCGCACTTGCCTTTGGTCGCCTTGGGCGGCTCGGAATCCCAGCAGGCCGCGTCGGCGAAGGCACGGCCGCCGAGGGCGGCAACGCCGAGCAGCAACAGCATGGCACCAAGCCACATGCAGCGACCCGTGCTTGCCGGAGTTGAGCTCCGAGGTTTCCACATGCCTCATTCACCTGCTTGTCGGGTTGGATGCCACGTGCCCACCCCGCCGCAGCCTCGAGCAACGCCCAGAAATGTGGCAACGTTATCGCCGAGGCACAACGATCACGCGCTTTCGAGGCGATATGACGTGCCCATGATTGGCGAGGGGTCAGTCGCGGCGTGGCTGTTTGGCGTTGACGCTCGGCAGCCGCCCCCGCAGACTGTAGGACGCTTTGGGGCAGGACAGCAGAGGGAACCACAATGCGGTCGGCTGCCCGTTTCTCGGTGGGGCTCGCGCTTTGCTTCACGCTTCTCGCCGCGACGCCACAACACGACAAGGCCGCCGCCATCGATCAGGGCAAGCTCGTTCAGCCTGGGCGGCTCGTCGTCGCCGGCCGCAGGCTCTCCTGCGGCGGCACCGCCACGCTGCTTAGGGACTTCGAAGGCTTTGCCGTCTCCTCGACGGTGATCATGCTCAATATGCAGGCCCTGAAGGACCTGCCACGCCCGGTGCAATGGCTGATCTACTATCACGAATGCGGGCATATCCTGTTTGGGCCGAGCGAGACCGCCGCCGACTGCTATGCGGTGCGGCGGGCAAGGCGCGAAGGCTGGCTCAACCAGCAGGCGCTTGAGGATATTTGCGCCGTCTTCAACATCGCCGGCCACGGCCCGCTGCACCCGGACCCCGTCGACCGCTGCAATCAACTCAGGCAATGCTTCACCAAGAATGGCACCGTGACCTCGCGCTGACAGCGGCAGATAGTCCCGCGGGATTGCGCCGGCCTTGGCCTCGCCCTAGAGTACGAATCGACATGCGGGACGGACGGGCGAGCCTGTGGTTGGCGCTGACTAGCGCCTTGGGACTTGCGCTTTGCGCGGTGCAAGCCAGTGCTGTCCGCGCGCAGGATTGGTCCGGCAGCACCGAAGGCTCGACGATCAGCGGCCCGACCGTCGAAGATTACCTCAAGGAAGCCGGTCCCGACGCCAAGCTGGTCAATCAAGGCGCGTTGAAAATCGACGGCAGGCCGGTGAATTGCGGCAAGCGGCCGACGGTGCTGAACTCCAATTTCGACAGCTGGGGCGGCGCCTTTCCGGGCTTCGTCATCCTCAACACCAAAAAGATCTCCGGGCTCTCCACCGCGGTGAAGCTCTATGTCTACAGCCACGAATGCGGCCATCAGTTCGAAGGTCCGGACGAGACCAAGGCCGACCTTTTCGCCATACGCCGCGGCGTGACGCGAGGCTGGCTCGACGCCGTCGGCATGGAGGACATCTGCACCTTCATTTCGACGCTCAAAGGCGATGCCGTGCATCCGCCGGGGCCGGAGCGCTGCGAGACGATGCGCAAACATTATCGCGAGCTGGTCGTGACCGAGAGCCAGAAGACGACATCGACATCGACGTCGGCTCCGCAGCCGCAGACCTTGGGGCCCGCGCAGTAGCGGCGCATGCGTATAGGCCTCGGCACTTTGTGATGGAGGGCAAAATGCGAATGCGTGTGATTTTGGCGCTGTTGGCGCTAGGTCTATGTGCTGCTCTTGGCAGCCTGATCGCTCCGGCCTCCCCCCTTGGGGCCAAGCCCACGCCGCTCGGCGAAGTCTATCGGGGTGCTGTGCTCCCCTTTAGCCACCCCGCGAAGCACCTCGCCTGCGTCCAGCCGCCGTCAGCATGCTCGAGCAACAGCGATTGCAGTTGCAGCAATTGTTGCGCGCAATTTGGCGACCAGCAGGTCTGCCAGCCGAGCTGCTGATCGCCCAGAGCATGATCTTCGAAAAGTGGGAACCGGTTTTCCGATAAGATCATGCTCAAGCAGAAGCTAGAGCGCTATCGCGATTCGATCTCAGTCTATAGCGCTCTAGAAGATCCAGGCGATCATCAGCCAGAAGATCACGAAGAAGATCAAAAAGCCGGCTATAGTGAAGGGCAGCTCGCCGAAAATGGCATCGCCGCCTGAGACGACCGCCATGACCAGGATCACCGCCAGCGACACGCCAAAGGCAACGATCGCCGCGTTCTTGAGGCCAAGCCCCGCCGAGAACGGGTCGCTGTCGCCGAGCCCCATGACGAAATAGATTCCGCCGCCGACGATCACGATCAGAAGCACGATGGCGATCGCGGCGGCAATCACGAGCCGCGTCGCCTCGGTGCGGTCGCGATGGTCCTGCGAGCTCGGCATCGGCGCCTCAGTCCTTGTCGCCTTGGTCCTGCGCTTTGGAGATCGCCTCCCTGATCTCTCCAGGGTCAGGCATGTCCTTGATGGTGAACTCGGGCTCATCCCCGGCGGTCGAGACCTGGATCGTCCCCACGCCGAGGATGCGGTTGAGGAAGCCCTGGGTCACGTGCACCGAGCGGATATGCTTGAGCGAGACCGAGGTGCGGTCCTTGCTCAGGATTCCCTTCTCGTATAGGAGCTCGTTCTCGGTGAGGGTGAGCGCCGTTTGCCTCGTGTGGATGTACCAGTAGAGCAGCAGCAAAATGCCGACGCCAAAGGCCGGGATGAGGATCACGCAGCCGATGAACCAGAAGGGATGCGCCCGGAACATCGCCGGATGCGCCTCATAGACTACGTTGCCGTTCATCGCGCAGCTCCCTCGAACCCTTTAGGACGCGCGACCTTAGTCCGGGCGTTTGCCCCTGAAAAGCGGAGAAATCCGGGGCCCCGTTGCCATTGCGACTAGAAAGCTTGGGCGGATGAGGCTACATAGCGTCCAGCGACACGAGGACGACCATGCAGAAATTCACCACGCTCACCGCAATTGCCGCGCACCTGCCGATGATCAATGTCGACACCGACATGATCATTCCCAAGCAGTACCTCAAGACCATCAAGCGCACCGGGTTGGGCAACGGGCTGTTCGCCGAGCTTCGCTATGATGAGGCGGGCAAGCCGCGTCCCGATTTCGTGCTGCACACGCCGCCCTACACGAAAGCGCAGATCCTGATCGTGGGAGAGAATTTCGGCTGCGGCTCCTCGCGCGAGCACGCGCCCTGGGCGCTGCTCGATTTCGGCGTCAGGTGCGTCATCGCGCCGTCCTTCGCCGACATCTTCTACAACAACTGCTTCAAGAACGGCATCCTGCCGGTCACCCTGCCGCAAGCCGAGATCGACAAGCTCATCGACGATGCTTCGCGCGGGGCGAACGCCCCCGTCACCGTCGACCTTGCCGCTCAGGAGATCACAGGGCCCGACGGCGGCGTCATCCATTTCGACATCGATCCCTTTCGCAAGCGCTGCCTGATGGAAGGGCTCGACGACATCGGCTTGACGCTGGAGAAGGGTGCGGCGATCGACGACTTCGAGGCGAAGTCGCGCGCCGCGCGACCCTGGGCTTGATACCAGCGTCGCGTTGAGCTAGCCGCGCGACCAAGCAGGACCAGCCCTCACGGAGCTGGGTCCCTGCCGTGCGGAGGCAACCGCATGACCCACCCCCTTGGCCATATGTTCAGAGCGTGGTTTGGATCTTTGTGCCAGGCCTTCACTTCGGTATGCCAATCGGGGCCATGGCCGATAAGCTCCGATGTCTGGAAATACCCTCCCATCCCGACCACGATGAGCCAGACGACCACGATCCACGAGAGCTTTGCCACGATGTCGTGCCCCGTGGCCGCGAGCCCCAAGACCACCAGGGCAAAGACCGCTTGCGGGACATAATGGTAGCGGTTGCCTGCTTCAGGGCTGATCAGGCCCACGAGATCCGCCAACGCGCCGTAATAGGTGACAACCGTCAAGCAGCAGCCTGCCGCGAACAGCCAGATCAGATCCATGCGGCGGCGCAGAACAAGTGCCGCTGCGAAAAGACAGAACACAGCAACGGTAATGAGCGGAGCCCAAAGGACGGTATCGCCCGCGCGGAATGCCGACTGCAAATCGGCCGCGATCCCCTGCGCCAGCATGTTGGCGAGATTTCGTGCCAGCAACCCTGCCGAAGTCGCGACGATGTTCAAATAGCCGACCCAGGGAGCAAGCAGCGCCTCGTGCCAAGGCAGCGTCCAGGCATGGACAAAGAACACGGGCCCCTCCTTGCCCCAGAATCGTCCTTTGAGAAGGACGTCCGGCATGCGCAGGCAAATGAAGGCAGCGTAGGTGGTAAGGAGAAAAAAGCGCTCAGGCCTACCGACGCGACCGGTTGAGATCGCGCTGGCTCGGGCCAGCAGGCCTTGGTCGCGCGTGCCGGTTGCCGATGACGAAGTCACATCGCTGCCTTCGGTCCAGCGCAGAGCCGTCGAGACGGCTGGTCCTCGAGAATTCAGGGGGCGCGAGTCCCCCACCAATGCAGACGACAGGCAAGAGAGGTTTTTAGGACGCCAAGCCCATAGGTTAGGCTCCGGGCGAAGTTGAGGCTGGAAGCGTCCTGGAAATAGTGAGTGGGACACGAAATCTCCCCGACCCGAAAGCCGAAGAACAGCGCCTGCGTGATCATCTGGTTGTCGAAGACGAAGTCGTCGGAGCAGGCCAGCAGCGGGAGCCGCAGGAGAACGTCCGGCTCCAGGCCCGGTATCCCGTGTGAAACTCGGAGAGCTTGCTTCCCAAGAGGATGTTTTGCGCCGCGGTCAGGATGCGATTGGCCACGTATTTGTACAGCGGCATGCCTCCGCCAAAGCGCCCCCTCCAAGAATGCGCGAAGGGCATCGTACTGCTCCGACGCAATCATCGACGCCATCGCGGTTACCAGTCTTGGCGTATATTGATAGTCGGGGTGCAGCATCACAACGATATCGGCGCCGCGCTCGAGCGCTGCCGCGTAGCAGGTCT
>DASYIU010000065.1:0-2365 GCA_035997285.1 Methyloceanibacter sp.
CCGACTGCCATCCACGAGCAGAATGCGGTCATGGGCCGCGCCAATCGCCTCTTGTCGCGCTTCGTCGACAAGATCGCGCTCTCGTTCAAGCCGACCAAGCTGCTGCGTGCCGACGCTGAAGCCAAAGCGCGGGTGACGGGAACGCCGGTGCGCGACGCGGTGCTGGCTTACCGCGATGTCGCTTACGTGCCGCCCGATGCGTCAGGGCGTCTGTTGCTGCTCGTGTTTGGCGGGAGCCAGGGCGCACATTTTTTCTCGGAGGCCATGCCGCCGGCGCTGCAGCTCTTGCCGAGGGAGATGCGCCAGCGCGTGACGGTGGTGCAGCAGGCCCGCGAGGAGGACCTCGATCAATTGCGCGAGGCTTACAAGAAGGCCGGCATCGCCGTGCATCTTGCGCCCTTCTTCCGCGATCTGCCTGAGCGGATCGCCAAGTCCCATCTCGTCATCGCCCGCGCCGGCGCCTCGACCGTGGCCGAGCTGATGGCGATTGGCCGCCCCTGCCTGCTCGTACCCCTGCCGCATGCCCTTGACAACGATCAGCTCGAAAATGCAACTCGCCTTGAACAAGGGGGCGGCGGCTGGTGCGTCAGGCAGAAGGAGCTGACGGATCAGCGCCTCGGCCAGGAGCTGGAACGGCTGTTCGCCTCGCCCGAGCTCTTGGCAAAGGCCGCCGGAAAGGCGAAAGCCATGGCCGAGACCGAGGCGGTCGCGAAACTTGCCGATCTCGCTGAGGAGCTCGCGCGAGCCAAAGAGTAAGTGGAGTAGGTCTAAAGATGCATCTGCCCGCGCCCGATAAGACCGGCCTGTTCCACATCGTGGGCATCGGCGGCATCGGCATGAGCGCCATCGCCGAGGTCATGCATACACGCGGCTATCGCGTGCAAGGAAGCGACCTCAAGGACGGCGCCAATCTCGAGCGCCTGCGCCGCCGCGGCATCCCTTGCCTGATCGGCCACGACCCCGA
The DNA here is from genome assembly GCA_035997285.1 of Methyloceanibacter sp. GTDB lineage: Bacteria > Pseudomonadota > Alphaproteobacteria > Rhizobiales > Methyloligellaceae > Methyloceanibacter. The sequence continues at coordinate 965 of DASYIU010000065.1, forward strand.
CAACGTCAAAGGCGCCGCCTATCTCGTTATCTCGAGCGCGGTGAAGGCGGGGAACCCAGAGTTCGAGGCGGCCAAGGAGCGCGGCATCCCCATCATCCGCCGCGCCGAGATGTTGGCCGAGCTGATGCGCCCCTGCGCCACCGTGTCGATCACCGGCACCCACGGCAAGACCACCACGACCTCGCTCATCGCCGACCTGTTCAAAGGCGCGAACCTCGATCCGACGGTGATCGCCGGCGGCATCATCAATGCCTGGGGCACCAATGCCCGCATCGGCAAGGGCGAGTGGATGGTGGTCGAGGCCGACGAGTCCGACGGCACCTTCCTGAAGCTCCCGACCCAGATCGGGGTGGTGACCAATATCGATCCCGAGCATATGGACTATTGGCCGTCCCTTGCCGCCCTGCATCTCGCTTTCCAGCAATTCATCGAGGCGATCCCCTTCTATGGTGTCGCCGTCGCCTGCATCGATCATCCGGTGGTGCGCGAGCTTCTGGCGAAACTCGGCGGCGCTGCCAATGGCCGCCGCACGCTGACCTATGGCGTCGCGCGCGATGCCGATATCAGGCTCGGCAATTTGCGGCCCGATCACAACAAGATTACTTTTGATGCCGATCTTGGGCCGGCGGTGAAGGGCGGCACGCGCAAGCTCGAAGATCTCATGCTTCCCGTGCTCGGCCATTACAATGCGTTGAACGCTCTCGCCGCGCTCGCTGCGGCGACGGAGGCGGGCGTCAGCGACGACGTCATCCGCAAGACATTTGCCGCCTTCTCCGGAGTGAAGCGGCGCTTCACCCGCGTCGGTGAGTGGAATGGCGCCGTCGTCTATGACGATTACGCGCATCACCCGGTGGAGATCGCTGCTGTGCTGCGCGCCGCCCGCATTGCCAGCAAGGGGCGCATCGTCGCCGTGCTGCAGCCGCATCGCTACACGCGGCTCCAGTCCTTGTTCAACGAGTTCTCGGCCTGTCTCGACGATGCCGATATCGTCGTGGTGACGCCGGTCTATTCGGCCGGTGAGGCGCCGATCCCAGGCATCGATCGCGACGAGCTGGCCTCGGGCCTGCGCCGCCACGGCCATCCGTATGTCTTGACGGTTGACGACGAGGAGGCCCTGGTCGAGACCGTCGCCGCTGTCGCCAAGACGGGCGACCTGGTGGTCGGACTTGGCGCCGGCACCATCACCGATTGGATCAACGCTTTGCCGGAGCGGCTTGAGTCTAGGGGGCGGGCTTGAGCGGGTCAGACCTCGAAAGCCGGCTTATCGCGAGCCTGCCTGAGTTGCGCGGCAAGTTGAAAGCCGACGCGCCGCTCAAGGATTTCACCTGGTTCCGGGCGGGCGGACCGGCGGAAGTCCTCTATTCGCCAGCCGACGAAGTCGACCTTGCTTATTTCTTGAAG
>DASYIU010000066.1:0-22818 GCA_035997285.1 Methyloceanibacter sp.
TGCCGCGAGAGCCTGGTCGACGGCATCCGCCGCGGCACCGACGTGATGATGGCCGGCAAGGTGGCGATGGTCGCGGGCTTCGGCGATGTCGGCAAAGGCTCAGCCGCCTCCTTGCGCAATGCCGGCTGCCGCGTGCTGGTCTCCGAGATCGATCCGATCTGCGCGCTGCAGGCGGCGATGGAGGGCTACGAGGTTACTACCATGGACGATGCGGCGCCACGCGCCGACATCTTCGTCACCGCCACCGGCAACAAGGACGTCATCACGCTCGAGCATATGCGGGCGATGAAGGACCGCGCCATCGTCTGCAATATTGGGCACTTCGATTCCGAGATTCAGGTGGCGGGCTTGCGCAACTTCAAATGGCTCAACGTCAAGCTGCAGGTCGACGAGATCGAGTTCCCGACGGGCAAGCGCATCATCCTTCTGTCGGAGGGCAGGCTGGTCAATCTCGGCAACGCCATGGGCCATCCGAGCTTCGTGATGAGCGCTTCCTTTACCAATCAGACGCTCGCCCAGATCGAGTTGTGGACCAATCCGGGCGCTTACGAGAAGAAGGTGTACACGCTGCCGAAGCAGCTCGACGAGAAGGTGGCGCGCTTACATCTGGCGAAGGTAGGCGCCAAGCTGACCAAGCTCAGGCCCGACCAGGCGGACTATATCGGCGTGTCGGCAGACGGACCTTACAAGCCCGACTACTACCGCTACTGACCCACGCGGTGCGACGCTGCACTCCCTGATCCGAGATGCGCTGCACTCCCCCGATCCGAGATGCTAGGTTCTGCTAACTTGCAGGGGGAAGGGGACGGAAATGTTACGCCGTCTTGTCTTGGCCCTCGTCGTGCTTGCCGTCGCGCCGGCTCCAGGGGCCAGGGCGCAATGCAGCCGCATCGGCGAGCAGGTTTGCCAGGGCGGCTTCCTTTACACCTGCCAGGCCTGCGGCAACGAAAACTGCCTGATCTTCTCGAGTAAGCCGTGTCAGGTCCCGGTCGATTCGCTGGCCGGCACCTGGAGCGGATCGGGTCACCAGAGCGGCGGCGGCGGGCCATCTGAAGACTATCGGGTGGTCATGCACATCACGCAGGGCGGGACAACCATCGACTACCCGTCGCTCAGCTGCGGCGGCCCGCTGACGCTGCTCTCCAATAGCGGCACCTCGGCTCAGTTCCGGGAGCATATTACCTATGGCAACTGCGTGGATGGCGGCGCGATCAGCGTCGACCTCGTCAACGGTAAGCTTGCCTGGACGTGGACTGGGTCGAACGTAAGCGTCATTGCCGTGCTCGATCGCACGGGCGAGTAGCGGCACTAGGCCTCATCCGATTAACCCATGTGCTGAGCGCAGTGGGCAACGCCCGCCGATGCAGCTAATCTAACGCCTGATTCGCCTTGAGGCTCGCAGGGTCGATCGACCCGCGTTCAGTCTGTGGCAGCGTTCAAGCGGCGCGGAGCGCAAGGCCATGGGCGGCGGCGTGGAGCGAGGGGACCATGCGGACCAGCGGGGGCAAGGCTGCACCTTCATCAAGGTGGCCAGTGCTGTTGCATGTCGTCATCCTCCTCGTTTCTCCTCTCCTGCTCCCCATCGGGGCGGCCATAGCGGCCACGGACGGCACCGTGCTTGACGCCCGCACGCTGCTCACTCTCGGCATTAATCTCGGCGTCATCGCCTTTGCCGTAGGCACGGCCATCGCCTGCCTTCGCGCCACTGAGCGCGCACGCAAGGCCGAGGCTGCCGCCGCCAACGAAGCGGAGCGCTACCGCTTAAGCGAAAGCACGCTCGACACGGTGCTGACCGTCGAGCCGCAAGTGCTGCTGACAGTGGCGGAGACCGGCGAGCTGGAGCTGCTGGCGGCGAGCTTGCCGCCGGCGCTGGGCGTGCCCCGCGACGCAACGCAGCTTCTCCACTTTGCCGCCTGGCTCGATGCGCCGTCCGCGGCAGAGCTCGACGCCGCGATCGAGGCGCTGGCCGACCGGGGCGAGGCCTTCAACCTGCTGCTCTCGACCTTGCGGGACCGATATGTCGAGGTCGATGGCCGCGCCGCCGGCCGGACCATCGTGCTCAAGGTGCGCGACCTTGTCGGCCAAAGGCTCGAGCTTGCCGACCTCGCCGCCAAGCATCGGCAGCTTGAGGACCAGGTCGCCTCGCTGCGCGGGCTGCTCGAGGCGCAAGCCGGCGCGAGCGAGCGCGCCTGCACCGAGAGCAGGCCAGCTCTCGACGCGCGCTTTAGAAGCTTCGACCGCCTGGCCACCGCCTTTGCTGTGTTCGACGCCAGCCAGCGGCTCACCCATTTCAACCAAGCGTATGTCGAGCTGTGGCAGCTCGATCCGGAGTGGCTCGCCAGACTTCCCCGCGACGGCGAGATTCTCGACCGGCTCCGCCAGGCGCGCAGGCTGCCGGAGAAGGCCGACTACCGGCAATGGAAGAAGGACTGGCTCTCCTCCTACGGCTCCAACGCCCAGATCGAGGACCAGTGGCACTTGCCCGACGGCCGCACGCTGCATGTGGTCGCCGACAGCGAGGGCGAGGACGGCGTGACCTATCTCTACGAGAACGTCACCGAGCGGCTTGCGCTCGAAAGCCGCTACAATGCGCTCATCCAGGTTCAGCGGGAGACGCTCGATACTTTGCGCGAGGGCGTCGCCGTGTTCGCGCCGAATGGGCGCCTAAGGCTTTCCAACCAAGCCTTCGCCGACATCTGGCGCCTGAGCCCGCGCCAACTCGACGGCGAGCCGCATATCGAGGAGATCATCGGCTGGTGCCGCGCGCTCCACGACGCGCCCGAGGAGTGGGAGCGCACCAAGGCCGCGGTGACCGGCATCGTCGCCGAGCGGCGCCCCTATGAGAGTCAGTTCGACCGGGCCGACGGCAGCGTGCTCGCCTGCGCCGCGCTTCCGCTGCCTGACGGCGGCACGCTTCTCACCTATGTCGACGTTTCAGACACCAAGCGCGTCGAGCGCGCGCTGATCGAGCGCACCGAGGCGCTGGAAGCCGCCGACCGCCTCAAGACCGCCTTCATCTCGCACGTGTCCTATGAGCTCAGGACGCCGCTTACCAACATCATCGGCTTCAGCGAGCTGCTGGCGAGCCCCATCGTCGGCCCGCTCACCGAGAAGCAGCGCGATTATCTCGGCGACATCCAGCTTTCTGGACGGACGCTGCTCGCCATCATCGACGACATCCTCGATCTCGCCACCATCGACGCCGGCACGCTGGAGCTCAAGCTGTCTCGCGTTAAGGTGCGCGAGGTGATCGAGCAGGCGGTGCAGGGCGTGGCGGAGCGGCTGAAGCAGGACAATGTGGCGCTCGATATCGGCATCGAGCCCGGGATCGATGAGTTCGTCGCCGACGGCAGGCGCGTCACCCAGATGCTCTACAATCTTTTCTCCAATGCCATCGGCTTCTCCGAGGCGGGCGGCACCATCAAGCTCACCTGCGGGCTCAAAAAATCCATGCTCGCCTTCGCCGTTGAGGATCAGGGGGTCGGCATCCCCGAGGACTACCAGCAGGCGGTGTTCGATCGTTTCGAGAGCCGCTCCCATGGCTCGCGGCATCGCGGCGCGGGGCTCGGCCTTTCCGTCGTCAAGAGCCTTGCCGAGCTGCATGGCGGCACCGTGTCGCTCGACTCGGCGCCTGGGCGGGGAACGCGGGTCACGGTGCTTCTGCCGCTCACCCAGGCGCCGGCGGCAGAGACGACTGAGACCGACGAGCCCCTCTTCAAGTCAAGCCGCGCCGGATGACCTCGAGTTGGAGTCTCGACGATGTCGACCTCGTCCGGCTCGACACTCTCGCAAGCCGCATCGCCGTTGCCCTGAAGGCGGGCGACGTGATTGCGCTGAGCGGCCCGCTCGGCGCCGGCAAGACCACTTTCGCGCGGGCCTTGGTCACGCGGCTCGGCGGCGAAGACGAGGTGCCGAGCCCGACCTTCGCGCTGACGCAGCGCTACGAGACGAAGCGGCTCACCCTCACCCATTGCGACTTCTATCGGCTTGAGCCCGCGGAGCTCGATCAGCTCGGCCTCGACGATGCGCTGGAAGAGGGTGTGGTTCTCATCGAGTGGCCAGAGCGCGCTCTAAGTTGGCTGCCGGAAGACCGCCTCGACATCGCCATGGACGAGACGGCGATGCCGGACTTGCGTCGCGTCGTGCTGACTGGCCACGGGAGTTGGGAGGCGCGGCTCGAACGCTTGCAGGCGCTCTCCGCCTTCCTCGACAAAACGCCTTACGCCGAGGCCCCGGCCCGATATCTCTTGGGCGACGCCTCGACCCGCTCCTATGCGCGGCTCGTGCTGCCTCACCGTACCGCCATCCTGATGAATGCGCCGCGGCAGCCAGACGGTCCGCCGATCCGCGACGGCAAGCCCTATAGCGCGCTCGTGCATCTTGCCGAGGACGTGACGCCGTTCGTGGCGGTCGCGCAGGCGCTCAGGGAACGTGGTCTGTCGGCACCCGCCATCTATGCTTTCGCTCTCGACCGGGGCTTCCTCGTGCTCGAGGACCTCGGCGAAAGAGTGTTCGGGAGCGAGATCGCCACAGGCCGCCCCTTTGCCGAGCTTTACGGGCCCGCCGTCGATGCTCTCGTGGCGCTTGCCCGCAAGGCGCCGCCTGAGCTTCTGCCCATCGAAGGCCACGCCCCCTATCGGCTGCCCGCTTACGACGCCGACGCGCTCCTTACCGAAGTCTCCCTTCTCATCGACTGGTTCTGGCCGGCGCTGCATGGAAGACCGGCGCCCGAGGCGCTGCGGGATGAGTATTTCGGCCTGTGGCGGCCACTTCTGGCGCTGGCGGCCAAGGCCGATCCGGGCTGGGTCTTGCGCGATTATCACTCGCCGAACCTGATGTGGCTGCCTGAGCGGGAGGGCATCAAACGGGTCGGCATTCTCGACTTCCAGGATGCGCTTACCGGCCCGCTCGCCTACGATCTCGTGTCGCTGTTGCAGGATGCGCGCCTTGACGTGCCGGAAGCGCTTGAACGGGACGAACTCGCTCGCTACTGTGCCGCCCGAAACGCGCAAAGCCCGCACTTTTCGAGCGATCAATTCGTTCACCTCTACGCGACGCTCGGCGCCCAACGCAACTCTAAGATCGTCGGCATTTTTGCGCGATTGGCGAAACGTGACGGCAAGCGCGGCTATCTCGCCCACATCCCGCGGGTCGCGCGCTATCTTGAGCGCGACCTCGCCCACCCGGCCCTCGCCGGGCTTCGCCGCTTCTACGCACGCGAGCTGCCGGCGGCAGGCGACCTGCCGCCCTTGGTGCTGTGAAGGGACACGGGCATGACGGAAGTTAAGACGGCGATCGTGCTTGCTGCGGGTTTCGGCGAACGCATGCGGCCGCTCACTCTGCGCATGCCGAAGCCGCTCGTGCCGCTCGCCGGCAAGCCTCTCATCGACCACGTGCTCGACCGGCTGGCGGAGGCCGGCGTCAAGACGGCAATCGTCAACGTGCACTACCTCCCCGAGCAGCTCGAAGCCCATGTCGGCCGCCGCCAGGGCAAGTCCCCGCAGATCCTCATCTCCGATGAGCGCGGCGTGCTGCTCGATACCGGCGGCGGCGCCAGGAAGGCCCTGCCGCTATTGGGCCGCGGGCCTTTCTTCATCCACAACGCGGATTCGGTGTGGAGCGAGGGCGCGGCGCCGGCTCTGACGCGCATGTTGCGGCTATGGAATCCGGCCGCCATGGAATGCCTCCTGCTGCTCGCTCCGGTCGCCACCAGCATCGGCTATGCGGCCAAAGGCGACTTCGCCATGGGGCTTGACGGGCGGCTCACGCGGCGCGGAGAGGGCGAGGTCGTGCCGTTCGCCTTTGCCGGAGTGTCGCTCTGCGACGAGAGGCTGTTCAAAGACTCACCCGAAGGCCGCTTCTCGCTGAACCTGTTGTGGGATCGAGCGCTCGCCAAGGGGAGGCTCTACGGGGTCAGGCTCGACGGCTGCTGGATGCACGTGGGCACGCCAGAAGCCCTGGCCGAGGCCGAGACCTCGTTCGAGCGCGAAGGTGCCTGAGCGCTCAACAGCGGCCTCTAGGCTCTACACCATCCCGCCTTCGGCGCCGTTCCTCACCATCCTTGCCAGGGCCGTGCTTGCCGGTGAGCTGCCTCTGCAAGGCGGGGCCAAGCCAGACCCTCTCACGCTGCCGCTCACCACCATCTACCTCCCCACCCGCCGCGCGGCGCGCGCCCTGCGCGAGGCCTTCCTAGCGGAAGCAGAAGGCAAGGCGCTGCTTCTGCCGCGTATCCGGGCGCTCGGCGATCCCGACGAGGAGGCGGCTCTCATTTTCGGGGCCGAGGACAGCGCGGGCGAGGACGGAGCTACCGGCGCACAGGCCATCGGCACGCTGCCGCGGCGGCTTGCCCTCATGCGGCTCGTGCTTGCCTTCGGACGCCTCCTCCGGACCGAGGCAGCAGCCGAGCGCTCCATGCAGGCCTCCCCGCTCATCGAGGTGACGCCGTCCCAGGCCTCCCATCTTGCCGCCGACCTCGCCAGGCTCATGGACTTCATCGAAAGCGAGGAGGTCGATCTTTCTGCGCTGGATGAGATCGTGCCGGAGGAATTTGCCGCCCATTGGCAGATCACCATCGATTTCCTCAAGATCGTCACCGAGCATTGGCCCGGCTACCTCGCCGACAACGGCCTCGTCTCGCCGGTCGCCCGCCGCAACGAGCTGAGGGCGCTCGAAGCTGAGCGCCTCGCCAGGGGCTCGCCCTACAAGGTGATCGCCGCAGGTTCGACGGGAACGGTGCCGGCGACGGCTCGGCTGCTCAAAACCATCGCCTCGCTGCCGAACGGCGCCGTGGTGCTGCCCGGCCTCGATCTCGCCCTCGACGACGACAGCTGGTCGAGCCTTGCGGAGCACCCCGAGCATCCGCAAGCCGGCATGGCCGAGCTTCTGCGCAAGCTCGGCATCGACCGCAAGCTCGTGCGCTATGTGCCGGGAAGCGAGCCCAATGCCGCCGCCCGCGCGCGGCTGCATCTTGTGAGCGAGGCGTTGCGCCCGGCCGAGAGCACCGAGCTGTGGCAGCGGTACCTCGACGCCGACGAGCTTCTGCCGGAGGGTCGGGCGAGCTTCGCCAATGCGCTCGCCGGCATGCGCGTCGTCGTCGCCGCGACCGCCCATGACGAAGCCGAAGCCATCGCGCTGATCCTAAAATCGTGCCTCGAGACCGCCGGCAAGACCGCAGCGCTGGTGACGCCGGACCGGGTGCTGGCGCGACGAGTGGCGGCGCGGCTCAAGCGCTACGATCTCGCCATCGACGATTCGGCGGGCGTGCCGGTATCGCGCACGGTCCCGGGCGCCTTCCTCGATCTCGTGCTCGGCGCGGCCGAGACGAATTTCGCGCCGCCGGAGCTGATGGCCTTGCTCAAGCATCCGCTTGCGCTTCTCGGACGGCGCCCAGTGGAGGCAAGGGCGGCGGCGCGGGCGCTCGAGCGGGGCGCCTTCCGCGACATCTATGTGGGACAAGGGCTCGCCGGCGCGCGGGCAGCGCTCGAGGCCGCAGGCGGCGCCGCTAAGCGCCGCCGCGCAACAATCAGCGAGCATGAGCAGGCCATCGCGCTCAAGCTCGTCGCGGACCTCGAAGCCGCCTTCGCGCCGCTTGCGGCCCTGTTCGCGGAGGCCTCCGAGCATCAAGCCTCACGCCTCGCCGACGCCCATGCGGAGGCCGCGGAAGCCTTGGCGCGCGATCGAGACGGCGCCTCGTCCAGCCTGTGGCAAGGCGATGCCGGGGAAGCCTTGTCGGTGCTGCTCGCCGAGCTGATTGACGCCGGCCGCAGCCTCACCTTGAAGGCCGCCGACTATCCTTCCTTCTATCGGACCCTTCTTGCCTGCGAGGTGGTGCGGCCGGCTGCCTCGCTCCATCCGCGGCTCTTTATCTGGGGACCGCTCGAGGCGCGGCTCCAGCAGCCCGACGTGATGATCCTCGGCAGCCTCAACGAAGGCGTGTGGCCACGGCCGCAAGAGGCCGGCCCCTGGCTCAGCCGTCCCATGCGCGAGAAGCTTGGACTGTCGCCGCCTGAGCGGCGCAACGGGCTTGCCGCTCACGACTTCGCCCAAGCGCTTGGCGCCGGCACGGTCTATCTCACCCGCGCGCTCAAAGTGGACGGCGTGCCCACCGTTCCCTCGCGCTGGCTGCAGCGGCTTCTGGCACTGGTCAAGGCCTCGGGGCTCGAGCCCAGGATCGAGTCCGAGCGGCCTTGGGTCGAATGGGCGCGGGAGCGCGACAAGGCGGATGTCTTCCAACCTGCCCTGCCGCCCAAGCCCTGCCCGCCGATCGAGGCAAGGCCGCGCAAATTGAGCGTGACCCGCATCGAAAAGTGGATCGCCAACCCTTACGAGATCTTTGCCAAGGACATTCTCCGGCTTGAGAAGCTGAAGCCGCTCGGCGCCGAGCCCGACGCGGCCTTGCGCGGCCAGATCGTGCACAAAGCCTTGCACGAGTTCGCCGACGCTCATCCCACGAGCCTCCCCGCCGACATCTACGCCGAGTTGATCGCACTCGCCGACCGGTCCTTCGCCGAACTCGACGGCTCGCCGTTTGTGGAAGCCTTCTGGCGCCCGAGCTTCAAACGCTTCGCGCGCTGGTTTGCGGCGACCGAGCCAGCACGCCGGGCCCATGCCGCGAGCACCCTCACCGAAGTCGGCGGCGCGCTCGACCTTCCCGTCGCGTCCGGCTTCTGCCTCACGGCGCGCGCCGACCGCATCGATATCGGCGAGGACGGAAGTATCGTGATCTACGACTACAAGACCGGCAGGCTCCCCCTACAAAAACATGTCGATGATCTGTTCGCCCCGCAGCTTCCTCTTGAAGCGGCGATCGCCGAGGGCGGCGGCATTGGCGATTTCGGCAAGCGCAGGGTCCAGGGTCTCCGCTACATCCACGCCTCGGGTCGCCAAGACGGCGGCGCGGAAGACGACGCTGGAACGAAGACAGCAGCAAGCCTCGCGGAGAAGGCGCGCGCCGACCTGATCAGGCTGGTCGAGCGCTTCGACCAGCCAGATATGCCTTACGAGGTGAAGCGCCGGCGGGCGCCGGCCTTCCTCCGCGCCTACGACTATGACGACTACACCCAGCTCGCCCGCATCCAGGAATGGCTCACGCAGGAGGCCGAGGAGGATTGGCGATGAGTGCGCGGGCGGCGCTTTCTCATGAAGCCGACAAGAATCAGGCGCGGGCCTCAGACCCCTCCGCTTCGGCCTGGGTGTCGGCAAATGCCGGCACGGGCAAGACCGAGGTGCTGGTCAAGCGGAGCCTGCGACTTTTGCTCGCGGGCTCACGGCCTGAATCGATTCTCTGCCTCACCTACACCAAGACGGCGGCGGCGGAGATGCAGAATCGCCTGCTCAAGGACCTTGCCTTCTGGGCGACGACCCCCACCGACACGTTGCGCGATGAGCTTGCCGTGCTCATGGGCCGGACGCCCGAGGAAGCGGACCTGCGCACCGCACGGCGCCTGTTCGCCCGCACGCTCGAAGCCAAAGGCGGGCTCAAGATCCACACCATCCACGGCTTCTGCGAGCGGCTGTTGCAGCGCTTTCCCCTCGAGTCGCAGGTCACTCCGCATTTCGCCGTGCTCGATGAGCGCGGGGCGGCGGACATGCGGCGGCGGGCCTTCGACGCCGTCATCGCTCGCGCCGCGGAGAACCGGGAGGGCGCGCTCGGCCAAGCGCTTGCCAAGATCATTGCGGTCACCAGCGAGGACTATTTCCGCAAGGTGGTCGATGCCGTTCTCGTAAAACGGGCCGAGCTTGCGCGCATGATGGCCTACCATGACGGCCGTGCCGATTGGGCAGAGGCGGAAGGCTTGGCGCTGAAGCGCCTGTTCGGCATCGCCGAGGAAAAGGAAGACGCTCTCGTCGCTGGGCTTGCGGAAGTTCTCTCTGATGCGGAGATCGACGACGCCCTTGCTGCCTTCGCGACGTATGGCGGCACGACGGACATCGACAAGAAGACCGAGGCCAGCTTGCGCGAGGCAAGATCGAGCCAAGGGGAAAGTCGTGTGGCCGCACTGAGGAACGCTTTTCTCAAGCTCGATGGAGCCGCCAAAGCAAAACATTGCAGCAGGGCCTTCGAAAAGGCGGCGCCGACCATCGCCCAGAGGCTCGAAAACGCGAAGGCGCGCTTCGTCGAGCTCGACCTCAAGCTCGCGCAAGTGCTTGTGGCTGAGGCGAGCAGCGCGCTGCTCGCTCTCGCCGACGCGATCATGAGCGACTACGAGCGGCGCAAGCGAGCCGAAGCAGCCCTCGATTATGATGACCTCATCGTCAAAACGTCCAACCTGCTGTCCCGCGCCGCCGCCGCGTCCTGGGTGCTGTTCAAGATTGACGGCGGCATCGACCACATCCTGGTGGACGAGGCACAGGACACCAATCCCTCCCAATGGGCCATCATCGAGCGGCTGGCAGAGGAGTTCTTCGCCGGCGCCGGCGCGAGCGTGAAGCTGCGCACCCTGTTTGCCGTGGGCGACGAGAAGCAGTCGATCTACAGTTTCCAGGGCGCCGATCCGGCCCGGTTCGGCGCGGTGGGCCGCGCCTTCAAGCGACGGGCAGAGGCAGCGGGCCTTGCCTGGCACGAGGTGCCGCTCAATCTCTCGTTCCGCTCCACCGTGCCGATCCTCGATGCCGTCGACGCGGTGTTCGCCAAGCCCACTGCCGCGCGAGGCCTCGCCTCGGTCGCCGGCGCCGTGATCGAGCACCACGCCTTCCGGCAGCAACAGGCGGGGCTGGTCGAGCTCTGGCAGCTCGAGGCCGAGACGAAGCCCGCGCTCACCGAAGCTTTCGAGCCGTGGACCGAGGGCGTGAGCGGCGCCCGCTCGGTCGACGCGCTTTGCCAGCGCATCGCTTCGGCGATCAAAGGCTGGCTCGAGGAGGGCGAGGACCTCCTCTCGCAAGGCCGCAAGGTCAAGGCCGGCGACATTCTGATCCTCGTCCGCCGCCGCGATCCCTTCACCACGCCCATGATCCGCGAGCTGAAGCGGCTGAACGTTCCGGTGGCAGGCGCCGACCGCATGCGGCTGATGGATCAGCTCGCCGTTCAGGACCTCGTGGCGCTGGCCGACGTGCTGCTGATGCCTGAGGACGACCTTGCCCTTGCCGTCGTGTTGAAGAGCCCACTTTTCGGCCTCGACGACGACGCTCTGTTTGCGCTCGCTCATGAGCGTAAAGGCTCGCTCTGGATTGAGCTCAAAACCAAGAGCGGCGATCCCCGCTTTGCCGATGCTGCCGCGCGGCTTTCCGCATGGCTCTCACGCGCCGACTTCCTGCCACCTTACGAGTTCTTCTCTGAGCTGCTCGGCGCCGACGGGCAACTCATGCGGAAGCGCATGCTCACGCGGCTCGGGCCCGAGGCAGCAGAGGCGATCGATGAGTTTCTTGACCTCGCGCTTGGCTATGACCGGGAGGCGGCGCCGTCACTCCAAGGATTCATCAATCAGCTCCGCGCCGGCGACATCGAGATCAAGCGCGACATGGAGCAGGACCGCGACGAGGTCCGCATCATGACGGTGCATGGCGCCAAGGGCCTGCAAGCGCCGATTGTGTTCCTGCCCGACACATGCATGCTGCCGCGGGCGCAAGGGGTGAGGCTCTTTCCCTTACCGCGGGACGGAGAGCCTCCGGAGGAAGTCAGCCATCTCGTCTGGGCGCCGGGACGGGCGGACCTCGGCGTGCTCGCGGACACCAAGGAAGCTCTGAAGCGGGCAGAGCATGAGGAATATCACCGGCTGCTCTATGTTGCCATGACGCGGGCGCGCGACCGGCTTTATGTCTGCGGGTGGCAGGGCCAGAAGGAGCCAGAGACGGCCTGCTGGTACGACCTCGTCAAAGAGGGTCTCGACGGCCGTCTCGTCGAAATCGTCAGCCCAGATGGGGCAGCCGTGCGCCGAATGGAGAGCGTGCAGGCCAAGCCAGCGGCGGGCCTTGAGGAGGAGAAGGTGGGGAGGCCGACGCCGCCCCTGCCTGACTGGGCGCTCACCCCTGCCAGGCCCGAGCGCTCGCGGCCGAAGCTCGCGCCATCGCGGCTCGCCCTCGGGCTGGAAGGCGGGGAGCACCGGGCCGAGGGCGAGCAGCCGCCGCTTGGGCCGAGGGCGCTCAGCCAAGGCAGCCGCTACGCCCGGGGGCGGCTCGTACACGCCCTGTTGCAGCATTTGCCGGAGGTGGTGCAGCCGAACGAACAGGAGAGGGCCGCCAGGGCCTTCGTCGCCACGCGTGGGTCAAGCCTCCCCCAAGAGCTGAAAGACGAGATTGTGGCGGAGAGCCTCGCCATTGTCGGGAATCCCCACTTTGCCCCGCTGTTCCAGCCAGGCAGCCTTGCCGAGGTGCCGATGGTGGCGAGGATCGGCGAGGGCGAGGGCGCCTTCGATCTCGAAGGCCAGATCGACCGGCTTGCCGTTCTCGACCGCGACCTTCTCATCCTCGACTACAAGACCAACCGGCCGCCGCCTGAGACCCATGAGGACGTTGCCCCGGCCTATATCGCTCAGCTCGCCGCCTACCGGGTTGCCTTGAAGGGTCTGTTCCCGGGGCGCTCCTTGCGCGCGGCGCTGCTGTGGACCGACGGCCCGCGACTCATGGAGATTCCATCAACGTCGCTTGATGCCGCCGAGGACCGCCTCAGGCGGCGGCGGCGCGAGCCTTGACGCCATGGGGGTGCATACCTAGTTTCCCAGATCGACGAGCAAGACCGGTCGTTACGTTGGTGCTGCCGGCGATCAGGAGAAGCAAATGGCAACTGAAAAGGTTTCCGACGACACCTTCGAGACCGAGGTCCTGAAATCCGCGACCCCGGTGGTCGTCGACTTCTGGGCCGAATGGTGCGGTCCGTGCCGGCAGATTGCGCCCGCGCTCGAAGAGATCGCCAAGGAGCTCGGCGGCATGGTGCGCATCACCAAGCTCAATATCGACGAGAATCCGCGCACGCCGTCTTTCTACAATGTGCGGGCGATTCCGACGCTGATCCTGTTCAAGGACGGAGAGGTCGCAGGCACGCTCAAGGGCGCCTACCCGAAGAACCATCTCGCCGCCTGGATCAACGACGCGATCAAAGTCGGGGCTTAGACTCTTCGCGACAGCATCGGTTTTCGTCATGGCCGGGCTCGTCCCGGCCAACCACGTCTTTGCGTCGCGGCTTACGCACCGCCGCAGCTATGCTGCGAGTCCGGTGCCTCCCAGCTTTCGCCGGTGCGAAGATTGGTGGCGCTGTAGACCTTGCCGCGATCATCGCCGGGCGGGCAATCCTCAGGAACGCTGACCAGACAGAGCTTGACCTCATCGCCGACCCGGGAACGATGGATTTCAGGGATGGTGTCATAGGAGACTTGGCCGCCGCCATTGGCGTAGCTGATGGCGCTGCCGCTGTCGGGGTCGCCCAGGCGGTATCCGATATCCTCGATGGTGGTCTCGCTACATCCGCCGACCTCGGTGGGCAGTGCCTCAGCTCTTGCCTGATCGAGCCGAACGAGGCCGAGGCAGAGAAGCGCCATGACAACCACGAAGAGCAATTTCTGCCGCATCTAAACCTCCCACCTAACCGTGCAGCCTGAGCACGTGGCCCGCAAGATAGAGCGAGCCGCAGATCAGCACGCGCCCAGGCCCATGAAGTGCCGCCTGCGACCTCAAAAGCGCGTGCGGCACGCTACCCGCGGCCACCACGTCGAAACCGTCGGCCGATGCGATCTCGGCCAGGGCCTCGGCGCTGAAGGCGTTGGGCTCATCGGGTACAGGCACCGTATAGACGCGCTCGACCAGGCCCTTGAACGGGGCGATGAAGGCATGGGCGTCCTTCGTCTCCATCATCCCGAAGATGAGATGCACGGGACGGGGAACGCGCTCGTCGAGCTCGGCAAGCGCATGTGCAATGACCTGGCCACCGGCGGCATTATGCCCGCCGTCGAGCCAAATCTCGGTGCCCTCTGCCACGTAAGCATGCAGCCCGCCAACTGCGAGGCGCTCAAGCCTTGCCGGCCATTCGGCATGGGTCAGCCCAAGCTCCAGCGCCCGCGTGGTGAGGGCGTCTCCGAACAGGATGCTCGCGCCGGCGATGGCCGCGCCGGCATTGTCGATCTGGTGGCGTCCGTTGAGGCGCGGCAAAGGGAGATCGAGCAGATGCGACGGCGTCTGGAAGATAAGGCGCCCGTGCTGCTCGTACATGTCGAAGTCGCGGCCGGCGACGTGCAGAGGCGCGCCGATCGCCTCGGCGCAGCGCTCAATCACCTGGAAGGCCTCTCGCTCCTGACGCCCCACCACGCAAGGGACGCCCGGCTTCAGGATGCCGGCCTTCTCGCCGGCGATGGCCGTCACCGTATCGCCGAGGAAAGAGACGTGGTCAATGGAGATCGGCGTGATCGAGGTCAGGAGAGGCTCGTCCACGACGTTGGTCGCGTCGAGCCTTCCGCCCAGCCCCGTCTCGAGCAGGAGCAGATCGGCCGGCATCTCCGCGAAAGCGAGGAAGGCCGCCGCCGTGGTGATCTCGAACAAGGTGATGAGCTCGCCGCCATTGGCGGCCTCGGCGCGGGCGAGGCAATCGACCAGCGTGTTCTCCGCGATAGGGCTCGCACCGTGCGGCCCGGCAAGGACGATGCGCTCGTGAAAATTGACGAGATGCGGCGAGGTGTAGACATGCACGCCCTTGCCGAGCGCTTCCGCGATGGCGCGGGTGAAAGCGATGAACGAGCCCTTGCCATTGGTGCCCGCGACATGCACCACTGGCGGCAACTTCTTCTCGGGATGGTCCAACGCCGCCAGCAGGCGCTCGATGCGCCCGAGCGACAGATCGATCGATTGGGGGTGCAACTCCTTCAGCCGCTCAAGCAGCGTCTCGCTCGCCGTGGCCCGTGGACGGGGCGAGGGGCGCCCGGCGCTATGGGGTAATGTGGTCAAGCCCTCGAGCCTTCAGGTGCCGTGCGGGAGGTTAGGATTAGCGCCATTGCCGGCGGCACCGGTCAAGCCCTCATCGCCCTCGTCCAGCATTGCCGTGTCGAGGCCATTGCCGCCGAGGGTGATCGTTAAGGGGGGCGCCTTAAGCGCCACCTTGCCGTCGATCGGCTCGGAGATGGCGACGTCACGTCCCGGCACGCGGTGGGTCAAGAGATGACAGATGCGGGCGAGCGTGCCACGCAAAGCGTGGCGGTGCACCACCATGTCGACCATGCCATGGTCGTAGAGATATTCGGCGCGCTGGAAGCCGTTGGGGAGCTGCTCGCGAATGGTCTGCTCGATGACCCGCGGCCCGGCAAAGCCGATCAGCGCCCCCGGCTCGGCGATCTGGATGTCGCCGAGCATGGCGTAGGAGGCCGTCACCCCGCCGGTGGTGGGGTGGGTCAGCACCACGACGTAAGGGAGCCTCGCCTCGCGCAGTTCCTGGACCGCGACGGTAGTGCGCGGCATCTGCATCAGCGAGAGGATGCCTTCCTGCATGCGCGCGCCGCCTGAGGCGGCAAACAGGATGAACGGCGTCTCGCGCTTGACCGCTGCGCGCATGGCCGTGATCACCGCTTCGCCTGCGGCGGTGCCGAGCGAGCCGCCGAGAAAGTCGAAATCCTGCACCGCGGCGACGATCTTCTGGCCGTCGAGGCGGCCGGCGCCGGCAAGCACGGCATCGGCGAGGCCGGTCTTGCTGCGGGCGTCCTTCAGCCTGTCGGTGTAGCGGCGCTCGTCGCGGAACTTGAGCGGATCGAGGGGCACCTCGGGCAGCGGCAGGTTCTCGTACTCGGCACTATCGAACAGGAACTTGAGCCGCGCCGAGGCCGTCATCCGCCAATGGTAGCCGGAGCCGGGGACCACGAACTGATTGGCTTCGAGGTCCTTGTAATAGATCATCTGCCCCGTCTCGGGGCACTTCACCCAAAGATTGTCCGGCATCTCCTTCTTGCGAAGGATGCTGCGGATCTTGGGCCTGACGACACTGTTGATCCAGTTCACGGCTATACAGAACTCTCAAAAGAACCAACACGCGAATTGCACTATAGCGCTCACAGCGCCTCGGCTTCGGCCGGGCGACGCAGCGCCGCGGCAAGGCGCTCGACAAGCGCCAGCACTTGCGGCTTCGTCGCGCGCGTCGCCTTGCCCTCGTCATCGAGACTCTGAGCGATGGCAGTGACGAGGGCCGAGCCCACCACCACGCCCTCGGTGAGCCCGGCGAGCGCGCTCACCTGCGCTTCCGTCTTTACTCCGAAGCCGACCGCAATGGGCAGGCTGGTATGCGCCTTGATACGCCCGACATGGGCCCTGACCGCCCCGATGTCGGGCGCCGCCGTGCCGGTGACGCCTGCGATCGAGACGTAATAGACGAAGCCCGATGTATTGGCGAGCACGGCGGGCAGACGCTTGGCGTCGGTCGTCGGCGTGGCGAGGCGAATGAAGTTGAGGCCCGCTTCCGTCGCGATCGGGCGAAGCTCAGCATCCTCCTCTGGCGGCATGTCAACCACGATCAGACCATCAACTCCGGCTTCGACCGCGTCGGCGATGAAGCGATCCACGGGAGAGACATATATGGGGTTGTAGTAGCCCATAAGCACTATGGGGGTCGTGTCGTTCTCGGCGCGGAACGCCTTAACCATGGCGAACGTCTTGGCCATGGTCTGCCCGGCTTTTAGAGCCCGCTGCGACGACGCCTGGATGGCCGGCCCGTCGGCCATGGGGTCCGAGAAGGGCATGCCGAGCTCGATGATGTCGGCGCCCGCCGCCGGCAGGCCCTTGAGAATGGCGAGCGAGGTCGCCTGATCGGGATCGCCGGCGGTGACGAAGGCGACGAGCCCGGCGCGCTCTTCCCGCTTCAATTCAGCGAACCGTCTGTCGATGCGGGTTGCGCTCATGCGGTGCAGCGCTGTTTCAATCATCGTGGTCAAGCTCTCTTCTCAAGAAAGGCTTCGACCGAAGCCAGATCCTTATCCCCGCGGCCGGAGAGATTGACCACCATCAGGTGATCCATCGGCTTCGTCGGCGCCAGGTCGAACACACGAGCCAGCGCATGCGCCGGCTCCAGCGCCGGGATGATGCCTTCGAGCTTGCTGCAAAGCTGGAAGGCCGCCACCGCTTCGTCGTCGGTCGCGGAGAGGAATTGCACCCGGCCCATGTCACGCAGCCAGGCATGCTCGGGGCCGATGCCAGGATAATCGAGGCCGGCGGAGATCGAATGCGCCTCCTCGATCTGGCCATCGTCGTTCATCAAGAGATAGGTGCGATTGCCATGCAGCACGCCCGGTCGGCCACCGGCGATCGAGGCCGCGTGCTTGCCGCTCCTGAGCCCAAGGCCGGCTGCTTCCACACCGTAGATTTCGATTGAGCGCTCGTCGAGGAACGGATGGAACAGGCCCATGGCGTTGGAGCCGCCGCCGATGCAGGCGATCAGCGAATCGGGCAGACGGCCTTCCGCCGCCACGATCTGCTCGCGCGCTTCGCGGCCAATGATCGACTGGAAATCTCGTACCATCGCCGGATAGGGGTGCGGGCCGGCCACGGTGCCGATGCAGTAGAAGGTGTCATGCACATTGGCGACCCAGTCGCGCAACGCCTCATTCATCGCGTCCTTCAGCGTCTTGGAACCCGACTCGACGGCGCGGACCTCGGCACCGAGGATTTTCATCCTCAGCACGTTCGGCTTTTGCCGCTCGATGTCCACCGAACCCATGTAGACGATGCAGGGCAGACCGAACTTGGCGCACAAAGTCGCAGTTGCGACGCCGTGCATGCCGGCGCCAGTCTCGGCAATGATGCGCCTCTTGCCCATGCGCCGGGCCAGCATGATTTGGCCAAGCACATTGTTGACCTTGTGCGCGCCGGTGTGATTGAGCTCCTCGCGCTTGAAATAGATTTTCGCGCCGCCGCAGTGCTGAGTGAGCCGCTCGGCGAAATAGAGCGGGGACGGCCTTCCAACGTAAGTTGCGAGATGGCCGTCCATCTCCTTCTGGAATTTCGGGTCGGCCTTGGCTTGCGTATAGGCCCGCTCTAGATCGAGGACCAAAGGCATCAGCGTCTCGGCGACGAAGCGGCCGCCATAAAGGCCGAAATGACCGCGCTCGTCGGGCCCGTTGCGGTAGGTGTTCCGGGGAGTCTCGGTGACCGTGCTCATGACGCCTTGGCCCGTCGTTGCGAGACGGCGGCTTTGGCCGCCTCAATGAAGCTTCGCACTAGCCTCGCATCCTTTTCGCCGGGGGCGCGCTCGACGCCAGAGGAGACGTCGACCAAGGAAGCGCCGGTCAGCCCGATGGCTTCGCCGACATTGTCAGGGGTCAAGCCGCCTGAGAGCGCGAAGGGCGGCACGAGCCCGGTGAGGAGGCGCCAGTCGAAGGGGAGACCGTTGCCGCCAGGGAGGCGTGCATCTTGCGTCGGCTTCGCATCGAACAGGATGTAGTCGGCGCTTGCCGCATAGTCGCCGGCGTCGGCCACGTCGGCGGCGTCAGCCACGGGAATGGCCTTCATCACGGGCAGGCCGGTGCGCGCTTTGATGGCTGCGACCCGATCTGGGGTCTCGCTGCCGTGGAGCTGGAGGAAATCGGGGCGGACCCTCTCGAGCACGCCATCTACCAACGCATCGTCGGGATCGACCATAACGGCGACCGTGCCGATCCTGCCGCGGGCGACGGCAGCAAGGACGCGGGCCTCTTCCAGCTCGAGATGGCGCGGGCTCTTGGCAAAGAGGACGAGCCCGACAAAGTCAGCGCCGGCGTCAGCCACCTCCTCGACGATGGCAGGCGTCCGCACGCCGCAGATTTTGACCTTGACCGACACTCTTGAGGCTCTCGGATGAGGGTTGCGGCGGCCCTTTTGGATCCGCGCGGGCCACCCTATGAAATCCGGGGGCCCAAGTCCACCGCACTGCAACATGAGAGTGCTAATCGGCAGGGAGGCGGGCGCGGTGGGGGGAGGCGTCGCGGCCCTCAAGCTCCTTCTCCAGCCGGTCGGCCTGACGGCGCCAGTCACGCGCCTCGCTGGCTTGCTCCCGCGCCATCCGCCGCCATTTGCCCTGGCCGGCCCAGGTGGCAATGCCGCCTACGACGAGACCGAGCGCGAAGGCTCCAAGCAGAAACAGGAACAGCGGAGCCTCAGCGGAAAGGCCGGGCTCACTGCCACCGAAGGGATTGAGAACGAGGTCGACGGGTTTGCGGTTGACCACGGCAAGGGCGATCAGCACGACGCCGAGCGGAACGACCACAAGTGCCAGGATGAGCTTACGCCACATGGCAGCTCCTTGGAGAATCGCCAGAGGCTTCGCTTACGGCCGCTAGAGCGCTATCGCGTGAGACTGAAACCCCACAGCGCTCTAGCTTTTTGTTTGAGCATGATCTTTTCGGAAAACCGGTATCCACTTTTCCGGATCATGCCCTAGTCGTGGCCGTCAGGGTTCAGGCGCTCGCGCAGCTCCTTGCCGGTCTTGAAGAAGGGCACATATTTGTCCTCGACGAAGACCGTGTCCCCGGTGCGCGGATTGCGTCCCTGCCGTGCGGCGCGGTGCTTCACGGTGAAGGCGCCGAAGCCGCGCAGCTCGACCCGGTCGCCACGCGCGAGCGCGCCGGTGATCTCATCGAGGACAATGTTGATGATGCGCTCCACGTCGCGGTGGAAGAGATGCGGATTGGCTCCGGCCACCCGTTGAATCAGCTCCGACTTGATCATGATACGCCCCACCCGGCCGGCGGCCTCAATGGCTCACGGCCGTAAGCCCCCCGTTAACTGGATGCAGGGTGCCAAACAGAAACCAGACCGTCAAGCTTGAGGGTTGTCGAGATTTGGCCCACGAGACCGGTAATCCTCTCGGCGGAAATGCCAATTGCGCCCGCCAGCGACTGAAACAGCCAGCCAAACAGGCCTGCGCTTTCGGTCTCGGGCTTCCAATCGACGATCTTCAAGCCGGAGGGAACCTTACGCTCCTTGTGCAGCCACGCGACCGCCGCCTTTTCATCGCCGATCTCATCGACGAGCTTCAGCTTCACCGCCTGGCGCCCAGAATAGATGCGGCCGTCGGTCATACCGGGGATCGACTGAGGGTCGATAGCGCGGCGCTTGGCGACCAAGTCGACGAACCAGACCTTGGCCTCCTGCACCATCTCCTCGGACAGCGCGCGCGCCTTCTCGTCGGCCGGCTCGAACGGGCTCGGCACCGCTTTCAAGGGGCCGCTCTTCACCTCCTCGACCTTGACGCCGATGGTATGCAAGAGCTCGGTGACGTCGGCCCATTGGAAGATCACGCCGACGGAGCCGGTGATGGTGTTGCCGTAGACGAAGATGCGATCGGTGGCGAGGGCAACGATATAGGCGGCGGAGGTGGCGAGCGTCCCGCACACGGCGACCACGGGCTTCTTGCCGGCGAGGCGGCGGACGGCGTCGTACATCGCCTCGCCGCCGGTCGTGGTGCCGCCCGGGCTGTTGATGTCGAGGATGACGGCCTTGACCTGATCGGCGTTGCCGACCTTGTCGAGAAGCTCGCTCATCTTGCGGTCGTCGGTGATGATGCCGCTGATGTCGACGCGGGCGATATGCGGCAGGATGCCGGCCGTGGCCGCGACCTGTTTGTCGCTCAACAGCAGCGCGCCGATGAAGAGCAGCCCTAGCACCACCGCCGCGATCCGCCACATCGTCAGGCGCCGCTTGAGGCGGCGGCGGTCGATCACGCTTTCCGCGTCGAGAACCATGAACCCTCGCTCAAAGATTGGCCGCCGGCTCAGGCGTCAAGTCAGCGATCAGGCAGCGCTTCGCGGTCTGGCTCATTCTTCCGGCGAGGTGCCGGGCTCGCCCTCGCCCTTGGCAGCACGCTTGCGCTTGGGCTTGGCGGGGGCGGTTTCCTCGTCCTCCTCCCCCTTGGCCTTGTTCAGCGCGGCGCCGAGGATGTCTCCGAGCGAAGCGCCGGAGTCGGTCGAGCCATATTGGGCGACAGCCTCCTTCTCCTCGGCGATCTCCAGAGCCTTGATCGAGACGGAGACCTTGCGTGCCTTGGCATCGACCTGGGTCACCACGCCATCGAACTTCTCGCCGACGCCGAAGCGGTCAGGCCGCTGCTCGGAGCGGTCGCGCGAGAGGTCAGACCGGCGAATGAAGGTGGTGAGGTCGTGGTCGAGAAGCTTGGCCTCGATGCCGTTGTCCTTGACCTGGAGCACCTCGCAGGTCACCCGCAGGCCCTTCTTGAGCTTGGTGCTCGGGGCGCCCGAGGCAAACGGATCGGGGGTGAGCTGCTTGATGCCGAGGCTGATGCGTTCCTTCTCGGAATCGGCCTCAAGCACCACGGCCTTGGCGCTATCGCCCTTCTTGTAGTCCTTGAGAGCGTCCTCGCCGGGCTTGGTCCAATCGAGGTCCGACAGATGCACCATGCCGTCGATGCCGCCGTCGAGCCCGATGAACAGCCCGAACTCGGTGATGTTGCGGATCTGGCCTTCGATATGGGTGCCGGGCGGGTGGTTGGCGGCAAACGCGACCCACGGGTTCTCCTGGGTCTGCTTCAGGCCGAGCGAGATGCGGCGCTTGTCGGGATCGACCTCCAGCACCTGGACCTCGACCTCCTGGCTGGTCGAGATGATCTTGCCGGGATGGATGTTCTTCTTGGTCCAGCTCATCTCCGAGACGTGGATCAGGCCCTCGACGCCCGGCTCAAGCTCGACGAAGGCGCCATAGTCGGTGATGTTAGTGACCGTCCCCTTGAAGCGGGAACCGACCGGATATTTGGCGGCAATGCCCTGCCACGGGTCTGCCTCGAGCTGCTTGATGCCGAGGCTGATGCGCTGGGTCTCGGGGTTGATGCGGATGATCTGCACCTTCACCGTGTCGCCGACATTCACGATCTCGCTCGGATGGGTGACGCGCCTCCATGCCATGTCGGTCACATGCAGGAGCCCGTCGATGCCGCCGAGATCGATGAAGGCGCCATAGTCGGTGATGTTCTTGACCACGCCGTCGATGACCTGGCCCTCTTCGAGGCGGGCCACGACCTCGCTCCGCTTCTCTGCGCGGGTCTCCTCGAGCACCGAGCGGCGCGATACGACGATATTGCCGCGGCGCCGATCCATTTTCAGGATCTGGAAGGGCTGCGGCTGGTTCATCAAGGGGCCGACGTCGCGGATCGGGCGGATGTCGACCTGGCTGCCGGGAAGGAAGGCCACGGCGCCGTCGAGATCGACGGTGAAGCCGCCCTTGACGCGATTGAAGATCACGCCCTCGACGCGCTCGCCGGCTTTGTATTTCTCTTCGAGCCTGGTCCAGCTCTCCTCGCGCCGCGCCTTCTCGCGCGAGAGCACCGCCTCGCCGGCCGAGTTCTCGACGCGCTCCAGATACACGTCGACCTCGTCGCCGACGTGAAGATTGGCGGCCCGGCCGGAAATGCCGAACTCTTTAAGGGGGATGCGGCCTTCGGTCTTAAGTCCCACGTCGATGACGGCGACGTCTTTCTCGATGGCGACGATGGTGCCCTTGATGACACTGCCTTCCTGAAGCGCCGTTCCGGTGAGCGACTCCTCCAGAAGGGCTGCGAACTCGTCGCGGCTCGGATGGCTTATGCTTGCTTGCGGCTCGTTCATCTAGGCTCCTACTCGCCGTCCCATCATACCAATCTCCTGCCTCAGTCGCGGCGAACGCCGTGAAAGCCGGTGGCGGCAAGCCCGTTCTCGGCTGCCGCCTGCCTCCGCTTTCTCGTCCGCGGAAAACATCGAAAAGTGGTGTGCCAATGCGAAATAGGCCCCGCCTCAACCGGCTTGCCCTGCATGGCCCATCGCAGCATCGATCAAATCGATGGCTGCCCTGAACGCCGCGTCTATATCCAAATTCGTGGTGTCGAGCAAGACTGCGTCTTCCGCGCGGGCCAAGGGGGCCGTGGCCCGGCCCTTGTCGCGCTCGTCGCGGCGCCTGATG
>DASYIU010000067.1:0-3483 GCA_035997285.1 Methyloceanibacter sp.
AACAAGCTCGCCAAGACCGAGCTCGAGCTGATGGAGGTGCAAAACGATCGCTGGAGCTATTTCCTCACCTTCAAGCAGTGGGCGCTCAACCTCGAGGCCAACAAGGGCTACGTGCAGCGGACCTTCGGCGACTTCGAGTTCCGCAAGTTCCGCCTCTATCTTTGGGGGGCAGCTTACGAGTTCCTCACCCGCAACCTCGACTGCTACCGGCTGATCCTTGAAAAGCCCAGGGGCGCCTAACGGGCTGGCGCGTCCTTCGCATCCGGGCTTGACCCTTCCTGTCTTGCGGGAGAGTCTCTGCGCGACTGCAAATGAGGAGGACCACCATGTGCGAGCAATGCTGTCGGGCTTCAAGTAGGACTTGGTCGCGGCGGAGCGTCATGACCGGGGGCGCGGCACTCCTTGCCGCGAGCGTGCTCCCCTTCGCTTTTGCCCGTGCCGACCAGCCGGTATCGTCGGGACCGGCGCCGAACGCCATTCCTCCTGCCGAGGCGCTTGACCGGCTGATGCATGGCAATGTCCGCTACGTGGCGGGCGACCCGGCAGAAAAGGACTTTTCGGCGGGGCGCGCCGCGCGGGTAACGGCGCAATACCCGATTGCGGCGATACTGAGCTGTTCCGACAGCCGCGTGGCGCCCGAGCTCGCCTTCGACCAAGGGCCTGGCGATGTCTTCGTCGTGCGGGTGGCCGGCAATTTCGTTAACCCCGATGGGCTTGCAAGCCTCGAATACGCGGTGCATTTCCTGGGCGTGCCGCTGCTCATGGTCCTCGGCCATTCGAACTGCGGAGCCGTCGGCGCCGCGATCGAGGTGGTGACGGGACGTGCCGAGCTGCCCGGTCATCTGCCTGAGCTCGTCAAAGCCATCGAGCCGGCAGTCATCGCTGCGCATGCGCGCCATCCCGGCGACTTGCTCGCCGCCGCCATCGAGGAGAATGTGCGCCTCACTGTGATGCGGCTGATCGATGACGCCCCGGTCCTTTCCGACGCCCTGGCCACCCGGAAGATCGCGGTCTCCGGCGGAGTCTACGATCTTGCCACCGGCAAGGTGAGCCTGATCTGACTTGAAAGAGGGCGCCCGGAAATCTCATGGAGGACGTTTTAGAACGCTGGCAGTCGGAGAAGACGGCGGGCTATCTCTCAGCCGCCGTTGCCGCTGCCGAACCTGATCCCGGCAAGGCTGCGCTGTTCCGCGACATGGCTGACGCTGCCGAGGAGCAGGCCGGCATCCTGGCGAAAGAGCTTCACGAGACGCCGCCGTTCAAGCCCTCGCTCCGGTCGCTTCTCACCGCCTTCCTTATCAAGACCTTCGGCCCCGGCGCCATGCGCCCTGTCCTTTCGGCCTCGAAGGTGAGGGGCGTTTCCGTCTATGGCACCAAGCTGCAGCCCGAAGGCCATCCCTGGCCGACCTCCGTCGAGGACGTCGGACGCCGCCACAAATCCTACGGTGGCGGCACGCTCAGGGCAGGGGTATTCGGCGTCAATGACGGTCTCGTGTCCAACACCTGCCTCGTCATGGGCGTGGCGGGTGCCGCCGCCGAGCCTTCCGTCCTCATCCTGACCGGCGTTGCGGGACTGCTTGCCGGCGCCTTCTCCATGGGCGCCGGAGAGTTTATCTCCATGCTGTCGCAGAAGGAGATGTTCGAGCACCAGATCGCGCAGGAGCGCGACGAGCTTAAGCGCTATCCCAAGGAGGAGGCCGAGGAGCTTGCCCTCATCTATGCCGCGCGGGGTCTGCCATTGGCGCAGGCCCGCGATGTCGCGACGACGCTGATCGCGAACCCCGAGCAGGCGCTCGACACGCTCGCCCGCGAGGAGCTCGGCCTCAATCCCGATGATCTCGGCTCGCCGATCGGCGCCGCACTCTCCTCCTTCATCGCCTTCTCCATGGGCGCGAGCCTTCCGCTCATTCCGTTCCTGCTCGGCCTGAGCAACGGGGTGGCCATCGCTGCCGCCATCTCCGGCGTGGCGCTGTTCCTGGTCGGCGCGGCCTTGAGTCTGTTCTCCGGGCGAAGCGCGATCCTTGGCGGTTGCGCATGCTCTTGATCGGCAAGCGCCGCGGCCGCCGCGACCTACGGGATCGGGTCGCTGTTCAACGTCGCGGGACTCTGACCGGCAGGTCCTCCAAACATGAGCTTTTTTGCTTAAGTACGCGGCGCGCTCGCGACCGGATGCTTAATGCGACCTTCACGGTTTTCTCCAACACTTCCGGGAAATTCCATGGAGGAAATTGCCCATGCTCCGCAAAGTCATAACCGCGGCACTCATCGCCGCTTTCACCCTCGCCACCACGCCCGGCATCGCCTGCACCGGCATCAGCCTCAAGGCAGGCGGCGGCGCCGCCATCCGCGGCCGCACGCTCGAATTCGGCTTTCCCATGCAGTCAAAGGTGCTGGTGATCCCCGCCGGCAAGGAGATGAGCGGCACGCTCCCCGATGGAAGCAAGGGCCTCCTCTATAAGAGCCGCTACGCTATTGCCGGCGCCAATGCGCTTGGCCTTCCCGTCATTCTCGATGGCATCAACAACCAGGGCCTCTCCGTCGGCCTCTTCTACTTCCCCAACTACGCCAAATATGCCGACGTGACCAAAGAGAACGCCTCGCACGCGCTGGCGCCGCAGGAGTTCGGGGTCTGGGCCCTCGCCAATTTTGCCACCCTCGATGAGGTGCGAGAGGCGGTGAAGGGTATCGTGCTCGTGCCGACGCCCGCCCCCGGCCTCGGCAGCCCGCAAGGCGCGGTGGCGGGCGCTCATTTCTTCATTCAGGACAGAAGCGGTAAGTCGATCGTGGTCGAACCCATCGACGGCACGCTAAAGGTGCATGACGCGCCGCTCGGCGTCATAACCAACGCGCCGACCTACGACTGGCACATGACCAATCTCGTCGCTTACATCAATCTCTCGGTGAAGGACGTCGATACCGCCAAGGTGGGCGACGTCACCCTTTCGGCCTTCGGGTCGGGCGCAGGGTTGCTTGGCCTTCCCGGCGACTTCACCCCGCCCTCGCGCTTCGTCCGCGCGGTGGCGTTCAGCCAGTCGGCGGTGCCGAATGCAACGGCCGACGACGCCGTGCTCTCGGCCTTCCATATCCTCAATCAGTTCGACATACCCGAGGGCGCGGTGGTGAATTCGGCCATCGGCAAGCCGGTCGACGAGATCACCGAATGGACGAGCGTCGCCGATCTCAAGAATCTGCGCTGGTATTTCCGCACCCACACCGACCAGGCGATCCGCATGGTCGACCTCAAGCAGGCCATCGACGCCGCCAAAGGCGAGATCAGCGTGATCGAGATGGAGGGCACCGAGGAGCAGATCGCCAATGTCTCGGCGAGCACCACGAGCGTCAAGCCGGCGTCCAATTAGCCAACTCGCGGGTTCTCGTGTCCCCTCACCCCGGCCCTCTCCCCACCGGGGAGAGGGAGTATTCAACATTGCGGCAAATGCCGGGGGCTTCGGCGACCGCCGCTTAAGCACAGGCAGCGATGGT
>DASYIU010000068.1:0-7879 GCA_035997285.1 Methyloceanibacter sp.
AACACCAAGACGCCTGCAAATTTGCAGGCGTGGTCAATCCCACCACTCCAACGCATTACTGGTTACTCCCGCTAGCCAAATTTTAGGAAATCGTAGAGGCCAATGCCTTAACGAACTCTTAGTTCCCGAGTGTCGGGAGGCTAGATCGCGGGAGTGGCTAGAAAAGGAAGGGATGCCTGGGACGCCGCCGCATGTCGCTACGGCGTCCCGGCATCCATGTCCCGTCCCGCGGAAAACCTGGGGCTTCCGCGATAAATCCCTGGTCGCGGCTTAGACGCGAACAACTTGCTCGACCACGACGTCCGCAGACCCAAGCTTCAGTGGCTGGGTGGCCACGGCCTTCTCGTGGTGGCCGAAGCAGCCACCAAGCGCAACGGTGGCGGCCACGATCGTGGCGACGATGATAACGCCCTTCAAACCCTGCATGGTCTTCTCTCCTTTGGTTAAACGGCAGTAGCCGTCTTTGCATGTACCGGTGTGGCGTTTTGAGATCAAGAACGGACTGCTGTCCCTGGACCGTTTTGTCGGTGAATGATGCTAAAATGCCACTCCGAATCTCATCCTCCAGCTCATTCACGCTATCTCCCTCGGAGACGCCGATCAAGCTTGGTTAACAGGCTGGAGGACTATGATTAAAAAACGGTAAGAGCACCGTTGCTTTTGGGACACAGACGCCTCGAAAGAAGCCCTTGCAGGCCGCCAAAAACCGCGCGCGCGGGCCCCTAATTAATGAGGGGCGACCAGGCTGGATCGGAGCCGAAGGCGGGCGTTGCCACCTGACGCTCGTTATAGCCCGTTAGGTCGATGGTGTAGAGCTTGGGTCCGCCCGCGGCGCCGGGCGATTCTCTGAAGAACATCAGCACTCTGCCGTTAGGCGCCCAGGTCGGGCCCTCGTTGTGGAAACCCTCGGTGAGAATGCGCTCGCCGGTGCCGTCGGGCTTCATCACCCCGATCAGGAACTCTCCTCCGAGCCTCTTGGTGAAGGCGATGAGGTCGCCGCGCGGCGACCAGACCGGGGTCGAGTAGCTGCCCTCGCCCCGGCTGATCCGGCGCTGGTTCGTGCCGTCGGCGTCCATGACGTAGACCTGCTGGGAGCCGTCCCGATCAGTTTCGAATACGATCTGGCTCCCGTCGGGGGAGTAGCAGGGCGCCGTGTCGATGGCGGTGGTGTTGGTGAGCTGGAGGCTGCGCCGGCTGCGCAAATCCATGGCGAAGAGATTGGCGTTTCCCTCCTGCTCCAGGCTCATGACGATTCGCTGGCCGTCAGGAGAGAAGCGCGGCGCAAACGTCATGCCCGGGAAGGCCCCGACGATCTCCTTCTGCCCGGTCTCGATATTGAGCAGGTAGACCCGGGGCGTATCGCCCTCGAAGGACATGTAGGTGATCTCTTGCGTTGAGGGGCTGAAGCGGGGGGTCAGCACTAAATTCTGGCCCGTGGTCAGCAACCGGACGTTGTAGCCATCCTGATCCATGATGGCGAGGCGCTTCATGCGCTTGTCCTTCGGGCCCGATTCGTCGACGAACACGATGCGGGTGTCGAAATAGCCCTTCTCGCCGGTGATCCGCTCATAAATCGAATCGGCGATGATATGCCCGATGCGGCGGGCGTCCTTAGGCCGCGCGAAGAACTGCTCGCCGGCGAGCTGCTTGCCGGACAGCACGTCCCACAATCGGAACTCGGCCTTGAGCCTCCCGTCGGCGCTGCCGATACGCCCGACGACGAGGGCTTGCGCGTTGACCACCCGCCAATCCTCGAAGCGAGGCACGGCGTCAGTGCCGACACCCTTCTCGACAAAGGCTGCCTGGTCGATCGGACTGAACAACCCTGACCCGCGCAGATCGCTCGCCACCACATCGGAGATTTCGCGCGCGGCTTGCGCGTCGACCGACCCGTCGCCGGCAAAGTCGGCAATGGCGATGGGCAGCGCCTGGATGGTGCCTTGCGTGATGTTGAGCTCGACCACGGCCTTGGCGGGCTTCGCAGTGACGAGTTCGCCAAGCATCGCCAGAGCGAGCGCGAAGCTCAGCCCGAGGCAGCGCGAAAGCGGTATGCTCGGATCGGCGGGGCGAGGCATCTTAGGTGGCATCGTGATTGGCGAATCGGCAGCGGCTCTAGCCGTTCCGATACATCTCGCTTGGGTCGAAATTGAGGATCATGTCGCGCCACAGCGCGAATTTCGCTTTCGGCAGCGCATAAGGCTGGCACTGATAGACCGCCCTGACGGCGCTGTCGGCGGCGGCCTGGAAGAAGGGCGAGGAGCCGCTATTGGCGACCGTCGGATAGCCGACCAGCGTCCCGTCCTCGTTGAGCTGGAGCCGGAGCTTCACCACGATCTGGTCGGCGCCCAACCCACCGGGCGGCGGGGTCCAACAATCCGCGATGCGCGCCCTTAAGGCATCTATCTCATTGACCGACATGGCCATGTCCGTGCCATTCGACTGCCCGCGCACCTTCTTTTTGGGGGGCTCGTCGGGAGGCTCGACCGGTTTCGGCTCGTTGTCCGCATTGGGGATCTTGTTGAGGAGCGCAGCGATATTGTCGGGGTTGAAAACGCGCTTCTTGGGGGCCGGGGGCTTAGGCTTTTTCGGCGGATCGGCCGAGGCCTCCTTAGCGGGCTTCGCCGGCTTCTTAGCATCCTTGGGTTCAGTGTCCTTGGGCTCAGCGTCCTTGGGCTTGTCCGCTTTGTCCTCAGGCTTCGGGGTCTCCTTGGCCTTGTCATCCACCGCCGCCGTCTGCTCAGGGGGCTTGGCCTCGGCTTCCTTCACGGCCTCAGGCTTCGGTTCCTTGGGCTTTCCGGCCAGCGGCGCATCATCCTTGGCGTCAGTTGTGCCGGCCTTGATCTTGGTGACGTCAGCTTGCGTGGCGAGATCGACCGGAACTGCCACCAGCGGCGCCCGGTCCAGGTTGGAAGCCGGGAATGCCACGAGCGCCCAGAGCAGGATCGCCGTATGCAGCGCGGCCGAGATGAAGGTGCTCCTGCCCATGACGCTCTTACTTGGGTTCCCTCAGCGTTGGTCTGCCTGATCGGTGACGAGGGTTACGGGAAGGCCCGCCTCTTTGATCTTCACCAGCACTCTCGCGACATTCCCATAGGGCGTGCTTTTGTCACCGCGCACCCAGACCTGGTCCCCGCCACCAGCCTTGCGGATAGCAGCAAGTTTGGGCACAAGTTCGTCAAAGCTGACTTCGGTATTCTGGACGAAGATTTTTCCCTCGGGATCCACGGTGATGCTGAGCGGTGCCTTTTCGGGCTGGACCGGCCCCGCCTCGGTCTTCGGCAGTTCGACCTTCGGCAAACCGGCCTTCGCGTCGACATCGACGCCTACTGTCAGAAGCGGCGCCGTCACCATGAAGATGATGAGCAGCACGAGCATCACGTCGACCATGGGCGTGACGTTGATCTCGCTCATCGGCAGGGACGAGCGGCGCCGTGCTCGCCGCTTCGAAAGTGCACCGCCTGGTTGTAGTCCTGCTCCCATAGCTCAAGCCTCACGTGGTCTTGTCGATCTGCCGCGACAGGATGGCTGCGAACTCGTCGGCAAAGCCTTCGAGCCGCGCCGCGTAGCGAGCAACATCGCTGTTGAATTTGTTATAGAAAATAACGGCAGGAATAGCGGCGAGCAGGCCGAGCGCGGTGGCGAACAGCGCCTCGGCGATGCCGGGCGCGACCACGGCGAGGCTCGTGTTCTTGCTGAGTGCGATCGCCTGGAAGCTCGTCATGATGCCCCACACCGTGCCGAACAGGCCGACAAAGGGCGCGGTCGAGCCCACGGTGGCGAGGAAGGTCAATCGGCGTTCAAGGCGCTCCACCTCGCGCGAGATGGTCACGTCCATGACCTTCTCGACCCTGAGCTGAACGCCGGCCATCGGCTTGGGACTTTTCTCACCGCCTTCACGCTCAGTCGAGCGTTTCCATTCGCGCATCGCCGCTACGAACAGCGCTGCCATTCCGGTGTTACGGCGCTGCGCCAGGGCCTGGTAGAGCTCCTCGAGCGACTGCCCCGACCAGAACACCTGCTCGAACTTGTCGGTCTCTTTGCGCGTCTTGGCGTAGAGGAAGAGCTTCTCGAGGATGATCGCCCAACTCCAGATCGAAGCGAGCAAGAGCCCGATGATCACGAGCTTGACGACGATATGGGCGTTCTTGAAAAGCTCGAGGATCGAGAGATCGACGACATCCGGCGGGTTCATGACGGCCTCGTGGCATGAAATCCAAGATTGCCGCCTTAGGCCTTTGCCTGAGACGACAGCCTGGCCCCGCGGCGCGATCGCCGCGGCGCGTGACGACATCGCCGGAGAAACCGCACATCCACTCTCGAACTGACCTTTCGCGAGCGAATGTGACTAAACTTGGGCTCGTTTACCCTAACTTCCGGGCACGCCGCTTCCCGGCGCGATCAGAGCCTTTACCGGCGTCCCTACGTTTCACGCGCTTGGTTAACGAATCGTTGAAGCGCGTCACGAACCAGCGCCCCGAGCCGTTGCGGCTTGCCGCTACGCGAGACCAGCACGACGCTGACGAGAGCGCGGGCAATGAGCGTCCCGTCGCGCCTCACGTCTTGCGCGAGCTTGAGGCTCGCGTTGCCGATCTCGGCACAACTCGTGACGACCTCGAGCACGTCGTCCATGCGGCCGGGCTTGAGGTAGTCGATCTCGACGCGGCGCACGACGAAGACGGCGGCCTCGCCCTGCGCGGGGTTCGCCAGGCCGTGGTGCTCGATGCCGAGCAGCCTGACGAAGTCCGAGCGCGCGCGCTCGCAGAATTTGAGGAAGTTGGCATGATAGACGACACCGGCGCAGTCGGTGTCCTCGAAATAAACGCGGATCGGCAAGACATGGGTCGCGCCTTCGATGCGACCCGCGAGATCCGGCCAGCGCGTCATGGTTCCTCACTGCCGTTGAACAAGGGGAACTGAGTGGGCGGTTGGCCCGGCAGCGGCAAACCGAGATGGGCGAAGGCTTGCGCCGTCAGCACGCGGCCGCGCGGGGTCCGCGCGATGAAGCCTTGCTGCAATAGATAAGGCTCGACGATCTCCTCGATGGCGTCGCGCGGCTCCGACAGTCCCGCGGCGATGGTCTCGACGCCCACCGGGCCGCCGCCGTAGTTCACCGCGATCAGCCGCAAGTAACGATGGTCGAGCGCATCGAGTCCGCGTGTATCGACCTCGAGCTGCGACAGCGCGCCGTCGGCGATTCTGGCATCGACGGCGGCCACCCCCGCGACGGACGCGAAATCGCGCACGCGGCGGAGCAGCCTGCCCGCCACCCGCGGCGTTCCGCGGGCGCGGCGCGCGATCTCATGCGCTCCCTCGTTAGCGAGGGACAGCCCAAGCAGCCGGGCGCCCCGGCGTACGATCTCCTCGAGCTCCTCCACCCCATAGAATTCGAGCCTGATGGGAATGCCGAACCGCTCCCTGAGCGGCGTGGTGAGAAGGCCGGTGCGCGTGGTGGCGCCGATCAGCGTGAAGCGCGACAGATCGATGCGCACCGAGCGCGCCGCCGGCCCCTCGCCGATGATGAGGTCGAGCTGGAAGTCCTCCATGGCCGGATAGAGGATCTCCTCGACCGCCGGGTTGAGCCTGTGGATCTCGTCGATGAAGAGGACGTCGCGGTCCTCGAGATTGGTGAGCAGCGCGGCGAGGTCGCCGGCCCTCGCGATCACCGGGCCAGAGGTGGCGCGGAAATTGACGCCGAGCTCGCGCGCCACGATCTGGGCGAGCGTGGTCTTGCCCAGCCCTGGGGGCCCGGCGAACAGCACATGGTCGAGCGCCTCGCGCCGCGCCCGCGCCGCTTCGATGAACACCTTGAGGTTCGAGCAGACCTTGGGCTGGCCGATGAACTCGCTCAACACTTGCGGCCTGAGCGAAACCTCAGGCTGATCGTCGTCGCGCTTCGCCGCTGCGAGCACCCTCTCACTCATTGGGCGAGCTCCTTAAGCCC
Organism: Methyloceanibacter sp.; assembly: GCA_035997285.1. GTDB lineage: Bacteria > Pseudomonadota > Alphaproteobacteria > Rhizobiales > Methyloligellaceae > Methyloceanibacter. The sequence continues at coordinate 5,942 of DASYIU010000068.1, forward strand.
GAGGCGGATCAGCTCCTCGGCGCGGGCCTCGCGGCCGGCCTTGCCGATGGCCGCCGAAACCGCCGCAGCAGCCTCGCCGTGGGCATAGCCGAGATTAGTCAGGGCCGAAACCGCGTCTCGCGCGGCAAGCCCCTCGGGAAGGGTGGCCACAGGCGCGAGGCCACCGGCAGGCCTGATGGCGGGCGCCAGCACCGGCATCTTGTCCTTAAGCTCGGCGACGATGCGAGCAGCGACTTTAGGCCCAACGCCGGGGGCCCGCGCCACCTGCCCCTTGTCCTGCAGCGCCACGGCATTGGCGAGCTCGGTGGCCGAGAGCGTGCCGAGCACCGCAAGCGCCACCTTGGCGCCCACGCCTTGCACCGTCTGCAGCGCCCTGAACCAGGCCCGTTCATGCTCCGAGGCAAAGCCGTAGAGCCTGATGGCGTCCTCGCGCATATGGGTCTCGATGGCGAGCGTGACGGTCTCGCCGAGCGGCGGCAAGCTTGTCAGCGTTCGGGCGCCGATCGTCACCTCGTAGCCCACGCCGCCGACATCGACGATCAACGCGTGCAGCGAGACGGCCTCGAGCCTGCCGGTGAGCTTGCCGATCATGGCGCAGGCCTCTGTCCGGCGGAGACCGCGGCTTCGAGCCTCCGCCAGGCGCGGGAATGGGCATGGGTGATGGCGATGGCGAGCGCATCGGCGGCGTCGGCGCTGTCGGGCGTGGCCCGCGGCAGCAGGCACTTCACCATGGCGCGGATCTGGCCCTTGTCGCCATGGCCGGCGCCGACCACGGTCTTCTTCACCGCGTTCGGCGCATATTCGGCTATTGGCAGCCCGAGCAGCGCCGGCACCAACAGCGCGATGCCCCGCGCCTGGCCGAGCTTCAGCGTGGCGGAGGCGTCCCGGTTGACGAAGGTCTGCTCAATGGCCGCCTCGGCTGGAGACAGCCGCGCCAGAACCTCGGAGAGGCCGTCGAACAGTTGGCGCAGCCGCAGACCCAGCTGCGCTGCGTCGTCCGACAGGATCACGCCGCAAGCCACGTAGACAAGCCGCACCCCGTCGGTGTCGATGACCCCCCACCCGGTGCGCCTCAGCCCCGGGTCGATGCCGATGATGCGAATCGCTTCGCCCGTCATGGCTTGGTGATAGCACGAGCCCGAGAATCACCGCGAGGGGAGGAAGGGCTTCCGCTCGCCCCTGCGGCTGGTCGCTCCCGGCACGCACTTCTGCCGGCCGCCGCATGAACACGACCTGAATGGCCGGTTCAAACGCGGTTCAAAGCCGGTCCTCTAAAAATGGTCCCATCGAGCCGAGGAAGACCACCGCAGTCGATCAAACCTGGAGAACAGACATGACCTTACGGACTTTCCTGATCGCGAGCGCGACGATCTTGACCCTGGGCGCTGGAATTGCCCCCGCCAATGCCGGCAGCTCGACCATCGTGATCGAGCAATATGGCGCCGGTAATGCGTTTGGCGGCGACCAGCATGGCCATCGCAATCGCATGACGCTGTACCAGAACGGCTATGGCAACAATTCAATCAACGCGCAGACCGGCGACTACAATCACACCGTCGTCGGCCAAGAGGGCGATGGCAACTCTGCCGATAGCTATCAGCTCGGGCATCGCAACATCGTCGGCATCGCCCAATTCGGCAGCGGGCACACGGCCATCACCACGCAGGACGGCAACGGCAACGCCATCGGCGTGATCCAGGCCGGCCACAACAACAGCACCAATGTCACCCAGGTCGGCCACGGCAATGTTTCCGTCATCGTCCAGGACTGAACGCACGCGCCGCGCCCCGCTGGGACCGGTTGGAGGGTTTGACCATGTCTAGAATTGTAGGGCTCGCCGCCTGGCTGTTGCCCCTCAGCGTGGGTTGGGGAGCAGCCGCCATGACCGGCGGCAACGACGGACCAGCAGAAGCCAAGCACGCTCCCGCCGAGCTGCCG